>QIGT01000334.1 GCA_003230835.1 Gammaproteobacteria bacterium | reverse complement strand
ACTTAGATACCAAACAACCACTTCGCGAGGACGCGATTTATCGCATGTACTCGAATACCAAAATCGTCACATCGATTGCACTGATGATGTTGCACGAAGAAGGTAAATTTAGTTTGGACGATCCATTGTCCAAATTCATGCCTGAATTTGCAGATATGCAGGTATTGAAGAGTGATGCAGCAAAAACGGATGATGTGGAAGCAGCCAGCGGACCCATTTTGATCAAGCATATTTTGAGCCATACAGCGGGTTTTAGTTATGGCTTTATCGAGCCAGAGTCGGTAGTCGATCAAGCCTATGCGGCTGGTGGGGTCGATGTACTAACAGATGCAAGTCTCGATCTAGAAGAATTCTGTAGTCGCGTCAGCAAGTTGCCCTTGGCCTATCATCCGGGTGCTAGCTGGCGCTATTCGGTTGCCACAGATGTGTGCGCTCGACTTGTAGAGGTGTTATCCGCGCAGAGATTTGATGACTTTTTGCAAGCGCGAATTTTTACCCCTTTGGGTATGCGCGACACCGATTTTTGGGTACCACCAGAAAAGGCAGATCGATTCATCACCATGTATGCCCCGCTTGATCTGCTCGATCCGATGAAGCCCGGTATGAACAAGGCAGATGATGCTGTCAATGGTCAGTACAATTCCAAACGAACGTTGTTGAGTGGTGGTGGTGGATTGGTTTCGACCATGTCTGATTATTTGACGCTGCTGCGCATGATTGTTAATGGTGGTGAATGGCAGGGACAGCGCATTGTCAAACCCCAGACGCTGCAATTGATGCGTACCAATCAGCTGGCTGATGGCGTTGGTGTTGCATTTCCTATGTGGTCGATGCCTGGCACTGTTTTTGGTTTGGGCTTTGCATTACATGAAACTGTTCAAGCAGGCGAGCACCCGTCATCTGCGGGTGAGTACCATTGGGGTGGTATGGCGGGTACTCATTCCTGGATGGCACCCCAGGCGGGTATAACCGGCATGTGCGCTACTCAGCGAATGCCAGGCTTTTGGCACCCGTTCAGCCATGAGTTTAAATCTATGGTCTATAACCTGGCGGGATAAGTCGGAAGTTAGCTCTGCTGAAATTTGCGCAGCAGTGTCAATAGACGATCTAGCATAGACACGACTGTGCTCAGGACCAAAACCCAGGCCGCAATTTGCACGGGGTTTGCTAAGAAATGCCAATCGAGAACCTGCATGCCTACCGCGGTACCGACCAGGGCAAAGTAGGCAATGCCGTTTGCTTTGCCTAACACACTTGTGCGCAACTGGGATCCAGCCAGCGCTTTTGAATCGGCCATGTATTGTAGAAAAGCAAGTGGAATAAGCCACCACAAATAGAGGTTGATGAAACCTAAATCTGCCAAAGCCCAACAACCCAGCGTAACGAAAATGGCATCGGTGGCATGATCCAACAAGCCGCCGAGGGGGCTCGTTTGGCCATAGCGGCGTGCCAGTTTGCCATCGAGAATATCCGAAAGCACAGCCAGAATGAATAACGCACTGGCCACCAACCAGTCATTGAACAATATTGCCAGGGTAAATCCAGGCAGCAATGCTAAGCGCGTGGTCGTGACCAAGTTGGCCCAGGTTGTCCATTGCCCGCTGATCATAAAGTTGATTTTATTTACGTGGCTTATCGAGTGGTGAGTCGGTACAGCATACCGTCTTCTTCTTCGAAATCTTCTTCTGCTTCAATTTCATACTTTTTAAGGTAGGCGGCGATGACACCGCGAAATTCGTCTGCTGCAGTGACCGGCTGCGCGCGGCCATTGAAAAGCTTGTCATTTATACACAGTACAATTTTGGCGTCTTGCTGTATGTTCGTCGCCCAGGTGCTTTCTTGGCTTGCGGCTGCGACGTAAAAATTGCCTGCGAAGTGTACCCCCCACAAGGTTACTGAGTAGGGATCGGTAGGATTGGTTTCCAAAAAAATATACTCGACTGAATCGCTAAAAGCCCAGTCACTGGTCCATGGCGTTGGCTCACCTTCTAATTCTCCGCCAGCTAAAGGGCCCACGGGGTGAGAGCATGCACAAAGTAGCCCTGTACTAATTAGCAAAGCAGCAACGTCGCGCATGTTCTCTCCAGTGAATGATGTACAAGTTGCCATGCTACTTGATGAGTGAGCAAAATAAACGCACTGTTGTGTAAAAGACCTAGGTTCCCTAGGATAAATTCATGCAATCTTGGTTCATAACTGGCGCCAACGGCAATTTGGGGCGCAGGCTTATCCGTACACTCTTGCAAAACTCTGAGCAAGACTCTGAGCAAGACAGGGTGGTTGCTATCGTGCGTAGCGCGCGCGCGCGCGAGGCGATTACCTCGATTGATCTCAACGCTGAGCAAAGTGATCGTTTGCGAATAGAGATGTTGGACTATACAGACGTGGTCGCTCTTAGGGCGGCAACCGCAGGCTCGACCCATGGTGTACATCTGGTAGGCATTATCAAGGAAAGTAAAACTGCGCGATACGAAGATGCGCATGAAGCCAGTACGTCTGCGCTGCTGAGTGCTATAAGCGGCGGCACGGTCCGCCATGTCACCTATCTTTCCATCGTCGGTTCTCAAGCAGCCTCAGACAATCCTTGTCTTGCTTCGAAAGGACGTGCCGAGGATATGCTTTTGCACAGCAATCTAAAAACATGTGTGCTGCGAGTGCCCATGGTACTGGGCGAAGGTGATTACGCCAGTATGGCTTTGCGCAAACGAGCAGGCCAGCTATCGAGTATCGCTTTCCGAGCGGCAAGCTTGGAGCAACCGATCTATGCAGCAGATGTGGTTACAGCCATCGCCCAGGCGGGCCGGCTAGAAATTAACGGTTGTTTAGATTTGGCAGGCCCGGAAGTTTTAACCCGACGGGCGCTTACCCAGCGCGCCGCAAAGGTTCTAGGAAATGAAACCCAAGTTCGATCCTTACCTATCAGTTTAGGTAAGTTTATCGCTAGACTGTTCAGTTTGCTGCCGTCGCCACCGATGACGGTGGCTATGCTTGATGTTCTTGATCATGACGACAATATTGATGTTGAGCCAGCATTGCGGGCGCTGGCGATGTCTGATCTCACCTCGTTGGATGAAATGTTATCGCTGGTACTGAAGCACTAGTTACCTGAGCCGTTTGGCTAGAAATGGCAAACTAACGTCCATTCGGTAATCTATGCCACTGTGCGTATCGTCAAACTCTTCATATCGATGAGGGACTTTGTATTTGTGCAACTGAGCAGAAAGTTGCCGGGTGCCAAAGTGTATATGGAATTGATCGCGCCACCCACAATCGATAAAGATACCGCGGCTGGTCTTAAGATTGTCTTTGTACTTTCGTATCATGTGTATCGGGTCGTGCTTTAGCCAAGCCTGCCAACGTTTTTCAAGAGGCGCGCCAGTGTTTAGGTCGTAAGGTAGCCGAAAGCCCATTGGCGCTTTCGGGTGAGGATCGTAGCTGGCTGCCATACAAATCATCATCAGAGACATAACGTCGTTACTCGACAAGTGATCATTAGCCCAACAGTATTCCAAGAACCTTTTTACCCTGCCGTCATCGAAGCCTGGTTTGGTCTGAGATTTAATCGTTCGACGCGGACCTTGTTTGAGGCTGGGAGCAGCGTATTTTTGCAGTTGCGTCAGTACCCCAGGCCATTCTGCTTTGTAAACGAAGTCGAAATAGCTGTCACCCGAGTGGTTAGCAACCGCCCCCCAATATTGTGGGTACTTCATCGCATGCACAATGGCGCCATAGCCGCCAGACGATTTACCGAAGCAACCACGATGATCACGACTGGCCATGGTGCGGAATTCGCGGTCGATGAAGGGTATGAGTTCTCGTGTCAGATAGTCAGCATATCGACCCAGAGCGGATGAGTTGATGTATTGATTGCCACCCAATGCAGTAAAGCAATCGGGGAAGACCACTATGCAGGGAGGCATACTGCCAGAGGCGATCAGTCGGTCGAGCTTGTCAGGAATATTTTCTTCGAAATTTCGCCAATTGGTGTGAGATTGGCCTGCGCCTGTATAGCCTACAAGGTCGAACAGGACGGTAAACTTTCGATTCTTGCGCTTAGCTTGATGATACTGCCGAGGAAGGTATATAGAGAGTTGTCGCAGCGATGGGTCACCCAGGGCGTTGTCCTTAAGAACTTTCGAGTCGTAATCTAAAGTGACAACTTCACCCTCACGGGGATTTCTTGTTTTTAGTGCCATGTTGCTTTTGTGGGTGGCGAAAGGAGGGTAAATCATACCCTAAAGATATCCTTGTCACGCTTTTCGACAGCCAAACTGAGTTCGCTCGTAAAAAGGTATCTAGTTCACAAAAAGCGCTAAGCCGATAGGTTAGTTTGCTTACTTACCTCGGCTTTTGTGGACGGACACACAGCGCATGCTCCCAAAAGACAGAGCAACAAACTTCGATTTAGATAGAGATAGCATGGATTCTCTCGACTTAGATACTCTACAAGCAGAAGTAAATAAGTGGCAGGAACGTGTGCCAAAGCTTGCGGCCGCCCTGCGCGAGCGCACTGAAGAGCTTGCTGAAGCGCGTACCGAAATCCGTCGATTGAATCAGATCGATGCTGATCCAATAGCGAACCCTGAAGTTGATGATGCGCGTTTAAAAGCGCGTGATGATCTGATTCGTGATCTAGAGGAAAAATCCAAGGAGTATGCCGAACGACATCGCACTATCTCGTCGCAATTACACTCGTCGCAAATTGATCTCACCACCGCTCAGGAAGAATGTGATGGGTGGAAGAAAAAGTGGCAAGAAGTCACCAGTTCGCTGGATTCAGAATTTTCTACGCGTTCAGCGGTATCTCAAGAGTTGCAACTGGCGCAACAAAGCTGGACCCAGCAACGTGATGAATTGGAACAATTCAATCTCGATGCCGCCGAACAACATACGAAAGAAATAGATTCTCTACGTGGTCGTAACAGCAACTTGTTAGAAACCACAGAGCTGGCTAATAAGCAGCTAGCAACCCTCAGCGACGAAATGTCGCAATTGATTGAGCAAGTCAATACCGAGCGAGCGGGACGTGAACAAGCCCAACAAGAAACACAAAGCGCTAGCGAACAAGTGCGTAAACTCGAAATTGAGCTTACGCAGGAATTGCAATCCCGCGATGCCAAGCTTGCCGAACATGAAGAAGACGGCGTTCGAAAGCAAAACGAACTGACAGAGCTTCGCACGCACAATCAACAGCATGAAAAGACCAATGGCGGTTTGCGTCAGGAGCTTATTGCAGCCAATCGACAGCTCGAAGAAAGCATGCAAGTGGTACAAAGTAAGCAGCTTAATATACAAGAGTTAGAAACAAAGACGCAGACACTCTCCAGCAACCTATCGGTAAGCCTCGCTGATGTTGAAAGTATCAAAACTAAGATAACCGAAGTACAACAAACCAATTCTGAGCTTGAAGATCGTGTGCAGAAATTCAATGCTGAGATGCTAAAGGCTGCACGACGTGAGGAGCATGAGACGGCTGACAGTGAAATGAAAATTACTGAACTCGGCACCCAGGTGGAACTGCTCCAGAATGCGCTGAATAGTAATCATGATGAGATGAAAGCGCGTGCAGATGAATTAGAGCAAGCACAAAGTGAGCAGTTGCAGCAGGCAGACGAGGAAATTAAGCGTCTAACACAATGCCTAGAAACAGCCCAAAGTGTACAAGTGAAAAGTGAGGATGAAAGGCGTACGTTAACAGAACTGTTAAGTGAAGACGACATTGAAAAGGCCAAACTGAAAAAGAACTTAAACGAACGCTCTACCTTGGTGCGTGAACTAGAGGAAGAACAGCGTTTGTATTCTAGTCAAAAAGGCAACCAACAAGAACAATTTGATACGCTACAGATACAACTGACCGAGTCGCGACATCGGCAGGAAACGTTCCAAGAGCACGCACAGAAACTAGAAGAAAAGCTAGCAAGTCAGCAAGAATTGATGGGCCAGCTTGAGGCTGAATTGAGTGATGAGACTCATCGTGCCAATGAGCTACAAAAACAACGAAACCAATTTCAACGCAAATCTGAAGACGCAGTTGATTTGGCCGGGGAACAGTTACGCGCAGAGATCGATAGTTTGCGGGTAAACAACGAAGAGCTCGAAGACCAGCTCTGCGCTCATGAAGCAACTGTGCAAGAGTTAACCACTCAACTGACGCTGGCTGAAGGAAATCGCGACGAGCTTAGCGTTGCAAAGACTGTGGAAGCAACAGAACCAGATGATGATACGTCGCTTGTTGTGCGGCTGCAAAGCGAGGTGCGTGAGTTAGAAGGTGTGGTTCGTTTGCGCACTGAAGAACTTGATGATTTCAAATGGCGTTCACAACAAAGCCAAAACACAGCTGACGAAAGTGTGGTGATGATCCTCAATCAGCAATTGAAAGACGCACGGGATGAAAACGAGCGTTTGAACGAAAAGATTACTGTTCAAGCCAATCGAGAAGATGACCTAACTAAATTGAAGGGAGTTGGCGAAAAGCTAGCGCAACAACTCAGTGAACTGGGCATTACCCAATTCGCACAGATAGCGCAGCTAAGTGAAGGAGCGTTGAATGATGAAGAACATTGTTTACATACGTTGCGCAATCGCATCATTCGTGATGAGTGGATAGAGCAAGCTCGAAGCCTACTCAGATCTTAGGTAACTACTCTACAGTTGTGCCAATATGGGCAACAATATCTGGCCAGTATCGATACATCAGCATCGAACCCCAGCCTTCAAACAACCTTTCTTGGTAGTTTAAACCACTTAAACTCTGTCGCAAGTGACCTAAATTGCTGACGCTGTCATGGGTGCCATGCCAAAGAGAAATCGGCGCGGTAATAGAACGTAGATCGATTTCTTGGGGAGAGGTGAAACAAGTAATTTCTGCGACAAGCCCCGCTGCTGAAACAGTTAGACCCTCGGTTGTGTAAGCGATGATGTGGTCGAGTACCTCTGGGTGAGATTCGAGATAGGCGCGGTCTTGTTCAATGCTGCCATAAACTTTTGTTAAAATGCTGCGGCTTATGCCTGTGTTAATTCGATTGCGCAAGATATTAAAGAAAGCAGAGATGAGCCAAGGGTGCTGGGTTAAATTTCTGCGCAGGACAGCCAACGGACTGCTCTCGTCGACGTAATATAGATTGGGTGGACGAGCCGCAACAAGCATCACGTGTTTAATGCGGTCCTGCATCAGAGCTGCCGTTGTTAAAGCATGAGCGCCGCCAGACAGGAAACCCAAGATTGACATCTGATCTGCGCCTAAGTTGTCAGCAAGCGTTACCATCTCTTGAGCGATGTCGGCGAAACCGTAGCCTTCCAGTGGGTCGGAAAATCCGCTGCCGGGCCTTTCTGCAGCGACGATGGTGAGGTTGTACTTAGACGCTAAAGTGTCAGTGTCAGGTGGCAGACGAGAAGTGCCTGCGTTCTCATGAAAGTAGAAAACATAGTTCGCGCCGTCGCCGTAACAGCGATAGGCAACCCGACGCGGTAGCTTAGAACCCGTACTACACAAACTAAATTGATACGCTGGGTAAGCAGAGGATGGTACGGTTGGAGTTTCATGTTGGCTATAGTCGGCAATCACCGCAAGAATTACGTCGAGCTGAGTGATTAACAGGAGGAGGTCGTTTTGCCGGTTGGTGTGAGTTTTTTCGAACACTGATTGTAAATGGTTGCGAGCAGTATTGGCGCTGATACCCAGGGCCTGTGCGATCTCTTTGAGTTGTAAACCAGAGCTCAAGTGTTGGCATACTGCGGTTTCCGCACTTGTTAGGCGGAAGCTTGCTTGCAGTATGTGGCGTGTTTGGTCCATGGGCTGCGCCTGTGCAATCAACAATCCGTAACGCACGCTACTATCGTTAGGTTGTAGTCCTGCGGGAAGGTCTGCCGCTCGTGCCAAGTAGCCGTAGCGAATACGTTGGTCCAAGCTGTGTAGCTCGACCAGTACTTGCCGCACGCTGAACTCTTCGAGGGAAGCAATTGCTTTATCCAAATTTTGCGCGGAGCGTTCGGAACAAAAACTTATTTGGCCTTCTCGTATAAGGCAAAAGTCGTCCGCCGCGGCAAGGTCAGTGTGGTGGCTGGTTAGATTTCGGTGTTCGTCAATGAACAAACAGACCCAATGTGAATTGGAAGGATAGCTTTCATTGCGTAGTTGCCAGGCAAGACTTTCGGCTTTACTCAGAACCGCCAAAAATTCGTCCGGCTCAACTTGATCGAAAGTACCATCGCGTTTGCGAAGTTCTTGCACCAACGCTTCCCATTGCAACGGATCTATTGCATAGGCGATGAGGGCATCAAAGAAGTTGCTTGGTAAATTCGCCTTGGGTGTGTTTGTCACCTGTGAATCAGTCGTCCTTAATCACCTAGCGCGCATTCTCGGTGTTTTGTTGTCGACGTAACGTGTTGACCTATTGTAGAACAAATTGGGTCGCACGCGCGTGCTAGTAGGTGCTAGGATTTCAATTTTACAATTGCTAGGGAACCTCTGGTTAAGTCTCAAAAGCTGAGCACATGAGACTTAATCAGAGGCTCCCTAGATATCGCGTTTTTACATTGCGATAGTTCGACGTTATGATCCACATCTGTGTATCAGCTGAACGGTGTATGACCATACAACACTCGGGACAACACACAAATATGTCGGAACCAGAAATTGACAATCGACGCTCATCTGATGATCGTCGAGCGACCGACCGAAGGCGCAGCATGGGTGGTTTCTTTGGGCTGCGGGCTCGAAGTGATCACATTGTCGAAGATCGGCGCCAAACTAAACGCCGCTTGGGTGCGCGCTTTCGCTTAGCCTTCTGGCGGCGCAAAGAGCCTGAGTAAATAGCCGGAATAAATACAACCGGGTTGCTAGGTTGAGGTGCAGATACGCATTCAGCTCGTGCTCAGGGTCATTGGGCTATTCTCTTTAGTAGGCGTAGCGCCTTTATCAGTCTTTCAGTTCGAGGCAACCGTATGTTAGTTAGAAGTTTGCAGTTCTTTATGTTGGTTACGGGCTTTGCTTTCGCTCAAGCATTGTGGGCGGGAGATGCGCAGTTGGGTAAGGGCTTGTTCCCGGTCTGTACCGCCTGTCACGGACCCACCGGGCAAGGCAATCAAGCCATGAGCGCGCCAAAATTGGCCGGTCAAGAAAAGTGGTACCTGATGAAACAAATGCAGCTCTTCCAGACCAATGCTCGTGGTACGGCACCTGGTGATATGCAAGGTATGCAGATGGCAGCTATGTCTAAAGGGCCACAGCTGGCCTCTGCGGCCGCGCTAGAAAATTTGGCCGCCTACATTGCAACATTCGTTGATGAGCCTAGCCCGATCACGGTGTCAGGCGATAG
This sequence comes from Gammaproteobacteria bacterium, assembly GCA_003230835.1. Taxonomy (GTDB): domain Bacteria; phylum Pseudomonadota; class Gammaproteobacteria; order Pseudomonadales; family Azotimanducaceae; genus UBA4421. Next base: position 5,604 of record QIGT01000334.1, on the reverse strand, counting down.
TGCAGTGGGCAAAAACCTCTACCCGGTGTGTGCAGCCTGCCATGGGGCAAGTGCCCAGGGTAATGAGGCGATGGCCGGTCCGAGACTTGCTGGTCAGAACGATTGGTACCTGGTCAACCAAATCAAGAAGTTTCAGAAAGGCCAACGGGGTTACCATGATTCCGATCACGGCGGCAGGCAAATGCGACCCATGGCGGCGACGCTGACGAGTGATCAGGCCATCAACGATGTAGTCGCCTACATCAACACTCTTGCTACCACCCAGTAGCGTTTTCGTATCACGGTGACAGCGACAGCTCGCTTAACGATCTCGCTGTCATCGCTTAGCGACAACTATCGACGACTAAACCGGCACGCCACAGGCGATGTCGCCGCCGTGGTGAAAGCCAATGCATATGGCTTAGGGTTGAAACCAGTGGCGACAAGCTTGTGGCAATGTGGTTGCCGCGAATTTTTTGTTGCCACTTTAGCTGAAGGCATTGCGTTGCGAGCCGTTCTAGGCGAGGCAATAATCTATGTTTTGTCTGGAGCCGTTGCTGGTACAGTTGCAACGTTTGTGACCCACGGCGTGATTCCAGTGCTGAATACGCCAAGCCAGGTTGTTGCGTGGCAGGGGCAATCTGCGGCTGCTGCAGTACATGTTGATACAGGTATGGCGCGCCTCGGCCTGGCATGGCAAGACGCTGAAAAGGTACTGCAGTCGATAGATTTTCCATTGGCCTTGCTGATCAGCCACTTCGCTCGGGCTGATGAAGTACACCATGGGTTTAGCGCGTTGCAGAAGCAACGTTTCTTTAGCTTGTGTCGTACCCTACAAGGTAGGGGCCTACCAGGTAGGGGTGGGCAACTACGAATAAGTTTATGCAATTCTGCGGCGATTCTGGATGGGCTGTGTCAGTCAGATTCCGAAACTGAAAATCTCGGTCGAGGAGGTATTGCCATGTACGGCGGCAACCCATTTCACAATCAACCCAATCCTATGGATGCTGTGGTTAAGCTTGAAGGTCAGATTGTGCAAGTGCGAACTGTGGAGAGTGGCCAAGCAGTGGGTTATGGCGGCACTTATGTTGCGACTGACAGTACTCGAGTAGCCACAGTGGGGCTCGGCTATGCAGATGGCGTTCCGCGTTTGCTGTCTAATCGGGGTAGAGTCTTTGTGAATGGAAAATTCTCACCCATCATTGGTCGTATCAGCATGGATTTGTTACAAATCGATGTCAGCAACTGCGCAGCACAGGAAGGTGATTGGGTAGAGGTGTTCGGCCGCACTATTTGCATCGATGAATGTGCCAGCCATGCAGAAACTCTGTCCTATGAAATTCTGACCGGCATAGGCCGTAGACCAGAGCGCAGCTACATCAATGAGTCCCTCTCCTAATGGATAAATATTCAGCGTAGTCGTACTTAGATTCTTGGTAGCGGCCCAATCCTCTCAAGGCGATGGAACGATTCAACAGCAGGCTCGGCAATTGAGGCTTTTGTGTCTGGGCATGGTCTTGCAGTAATGTGGTTAGGATTCGAACTGCACCTTCAAACTGTGATTCATAAATGAGTATGTTCGCTTCTTGGGCGAGCACCACATAATCTGACGGTGCGCGGCGCAATGCTGAATTCATGTGCGCACGAGCTTGGCCCAGATCATTTCGACGCGCATATTGCAATGCCAGCATGCTCTCCAGCCTCGCCAGCTGTAGGGTATCTGCAGTCGATGATGGCTGTTGTGCTGCATCTAGCGCAGTCTGACATGGCATAGGGTTAGCAGGCACCTGTCGCAATGAAGCAAAACACTGGGACGCCGTCACCGATACCGTTGGTTGCGTGGTAAGTTCGAAATTTTGGCCTCGCACACTTAGGCTTGGAAGAGTAGTCATCGTGGCGACAATAATAATGGCGCTGAAAGTTCGCTGCATGTATCGGCCTCGTCAGAAATTATACTTGTTATAGCGGTATGTGCCGGTTGCAGCAAGATTCGTTATGCTTGGCAGCAATTGATGGAGGAATAATAGATGACAGTAGCAACAGTTAATCCAGATGGATTGCTGAAAGGGCGAATTGCCGTGGTTACCGGTGCCAGCCGTGGAATTGGCGAAGCCATAGCCAAGCGTTATGCCATGGAAGGGGCGAAGGTTGTGGTCACCGCGCGAACCGTGGAAGAAGATGAGCATTTCCTGCCGGGCACCATTACCAATACCGTGGACGCCATTCATCAAGCGGGCGGAGAAGCGCTGGCTGTGAAGGCTGATTTGTCTCAGCCTGAAGATCGGCAACAACTTATTGAGCAAACCTTAGATGCATTTGGTGCCGTTGATATATTGGTCAACAATGCAGCGATTACGTTTTTTATCCCGGTGGCAGATTTCCCGCAACGGCGCTTCGCTTTGATGATGGATGTGCAGGTGTGGACGCCATTTGAGTTGTCGCAGTTGGTTTTACCCGGCATGAGAGAGCGAGGTTCGGGTTGGATTTTGAATATCTCTTCGCATGCAGCCCTGCATCCCGACAAACAAGAAGCCGCTCGAGGCAGCACCGTATATGGCATGTGTAAGGCAGCCCTAGAGCGTTTTACGACCGGTCTTGCACAAGAAATGTACGATGAAAATATCGCTGTTAATGTCATCTCCCCAGGTTTGGTTGCAACTCCGGGTGTCATGCACCACAAGCTGATCAACGACACCAATAAAGACAACATCACGCCTGTGGAGGTGATGGCTGAAGCGTGTTTGCGATTGAGCCACGGTGATCCTCAACTACTCACCGGACGCATCGATTATGCAGATGCGGTGATGGAAGAATTTTCTTTGCAGGCGGCAGATCTTATCTAGGAATACTTTTTACCGCACAGGTATTTCAGTTTTCTTGGTCACAGTGCGCAATGCAAAACTTGAATGTACCCGGGCCACACCGGGTAAGCGGGTGAGGTGTTGGCTGTGAATACGCTCATAATCTCGGGCGTCTGCAACGATTACGCGCAGTAAATAATCTGCATCCCCACTCATGAGATAACATTCCATGACCTCGGGGAGTAATTTGGCTTCCTTTTCGAATGCCGCTAGGTCGTCTTGCTGTTGGCTGTGCAAAGTGATGCGTACAAAAACATTGTCAGGATAACCGGCAGAAGATTGATCGACTAACCCCACATATCCACGAATAAAGCCGTTGTCCTCAAGACGTCGCACCCGTCGTAAGCAGGCAGATTCTGAGAGGCTCACCCTTTGGGCTAGCGTGTTATTGCCGAGACGGCCATCAAGCTGTAGTTCGTGAAGGATAGCGCGGTCTATTTTATCCATTATCGAATTATATATCTAGAATTTGGTATTTATTAGAACTAAATTGCGTTTTGTGTGCAAGTACATGCAGGAACGCAATAAGTCAGTGTGCTACTCGTCGTAGAATTTGCCTTGCAAGTAGTGTGGTCATAATTTTATAGGTGATGAGATGAGAATTGGTGTTCCTAAGGAAACCAAGCCGAGTGAATTTCGAGTCGGTCTTACGCCCACTAGTGTTGCCGAACTCAATGCCGCGGGTCATGAAATATGGGTGCAATCAAATGCCGGTAAGTCGATTGGTTTTGATGACCAGCAGTACCTACAGGCGGGTGCGAAAGTGGTTGACCGAGATGCCGCATTCACCCCGGAGTTGGTGGTAAAAGTCAAAGAGCCCTGTTTAGAAGAGTGCGCTCGTTTGAACTCCAATCAAATCCTCTTTACCTATCTGCATTTAGCGGCTGCACGTCCCCAAGCAGAAGCGTTGATGGCAAGTGGCTGTGCCGCGATTGCTTATGAAACCGTGGAAGACCCACAAGGTCGGTTGCCCTTACTCACCCCTATGAGTGAGGTGGCGGGTCGAATGTCCATTCAGGTGGGTGCCCAAGCGCTGCTGAAAAGTAGTGGTGGGCGGGGTACGTTGCTGGGTGGCGTGCCGGGTGTTATGCCGGGCAAGGTTGTCATTCTAGGCGGAGGCATGGCAGGTACCAATGCAGCCTATATGGCGGTAGGTATGCAGGCTGATGTGACTATCATCGACAAATCTGTCGAGCGTTTACGCACCCTGTCGGCAGAATTTGCCGGTCGCGCCAAAGTGCTTATGGCGTGCCGAGAAACCATCAGCACTCAAGTAGAAGCAGCAGACTTGGTCATCGGGGCAGCACTGATCCCAGGTGCCAGTGCGCCAAAGCTGATTGATCGGGAATTGCTCGCACGCATGTTGCCGGGTTCGGTGGTGGTAGATATTTCCATTGATCAAGGCGGTTGTTTTGAGTCAAGTCGCCCCACCACGCATCAAGCCCCAACCTTTGTTGAGCAAGGTGTAGTGCACTACTGTGTGACCAATATGCCGGGTGGAGTTGCTCGCACAGCTACCCAAGCACTGAACAACGTGACGCTCCCGTATGTTCTAAAGCTTGCCGAGCTTGGTTTGCAAGGCGCCTTTGCGAGCGATGCGGGTTTTGCCAAAGGTTTGAATGTTCGAGATGGGCAAATTTGCCATGCAGCAGTGGCTACAGCGCTCGCCGAGAAGCAAATTAAAGCGGCATAGCGGAATCTGAGTTGTGCAAGGGCTGCGTCTGTGGGAGGCTTTCGCTTTTGCGGGTAAAAGGAGTAGTGGTGTCTTCCATTTCAGATAAAAATTCTCGACAGCATGCTCTGCACAACGAATTTCCGGACGGGTCTTTGGAAGCCAAAGATCTGGCGCACTTGCTGCATCCAACCACCCATCTCAAGCTGCATACCCAGGTGGGTCCAAAGGTACATGACCGTGCCGAAGGCATTTATTTATGGGATAACCAAGGTAAGCAGTATTTAGAAGGCATGGCAGGTTTGTGGTGTACGGCCTTAGGTTACGGCCAAAATGAGCTTGCAGACGTTGCCGCGCAGGCCATGCGGAAGCTTTCTTACTCCCAGTTGTTTGGTGGCAAAACAAATGAGCCCTCGATTTTACTCGCCGAAAAGCTTAAGGCTATGGCGCCCTTTGACGCAGGCAGGGTATTTTTTGGCCTCTCGGGTAGCGACGCTAACGACACCCAAATAAAGTTGATGTGGTATTACAACAACGCCATCGGCAAACCAGCAAAGAAAAAAATAATTAGTCGTCATCGTGGTTATCACGGGGTTACGATCGGCAGTGGTTCGCTCACCGGTTTGCCACCTTTCCATAATGCCTTTGACCTTCCCATGGCTGGCGTACTGCATACTCATTGCCCACATTATTACAGTGGCGCCCTTGCGGGTGAATCTGAGAGTGCGTTTGTTGAGAGAATTGTCGGTGACCTTGAAGATATGATCGTTAAAGAAGGCGCGGATACTATCGCGGCTTTCATTGCGGAACCCATTTTGGGTGCCGGCGGCGTTATTGTTCCACCGCCCGGATATTACGAAGGCGTACAGGCATTGTTGGCTCGTCACGATATCTTTTTTATCGATGATGAGGTCATTTGTGGCTTTGGCCGCACCGGCAACCCCTTCGGCGCGCAGACGATGGGCATTACACCTACCACTATGAGCGTGGCCAAGGCACTTTCCTCGGCTTATCTACCCATCAGTGCCGTGCTGATTCCAGAATTCATGTATGACGCCTTTGTACAAGTCTCCAGCGAGCTGGGTGTATTTG
>QIGT01000162.1 GCA_003230835.1 Gammaproteobacteria bacterium | reverse complement strand
CCCGCCGAGCCGCAACACAAGTGGGCATCTTCCACCGTCACAAGTTCGTAGCCTGCGCTGCGCAACATGTGTTCCACACCACCTAAAAGCTTCTGTCCATGTTGCAGGGTACAAGGCGAATGCCAGGCAACTCGCCTTGTTTGATCGACTGCGGTTAATTGAAAATCGGCCAGATACTCGGCCACATCCACGACTCGATCCGCCACTGCGGCTGCTCGCTGCGCATATTCTGTATCTGCGCTCAGCAACCGTCCGTAGTCTTTTAGCGTTACACCGCACCCCGTGGCAGATGACACAATCGCTTCTATTTCATCTAACAAAGGATAAATCGCATCAACATTCGCGCGAACGAATGCCAACCCTGCTGAACTATCTCCTAAATGTAAATCCAGCGAGCCGCAGCAAACCTCACCATCCGCAACAATCGACCCAACATTGTGGGCCGTAAGTATTTTCTGTAGATGAATATTTGTTTGAGAAGTGCTTACTTGTTGCGCACAACCATTAAGCAGCAATACTTTACGTTCGCCTTGTGGGTTAGATACCACACCTGCGCCGATCCGATCCGGCACACTGGTTGCCAAACGCTGCGGGAGTAAGAATCTAAATAGCCGACCAACACGCGACATCAGTCGCAACCGGGCAGGGTGTGGCACCATCCATTTCAGCAATGTTCTGAGTAGCCCGTTCACACCTGTTCGACTTGGGCCAATTTGGTCTCGCGCAATTTCAACAAGTTCGCCGTAGACCACACCAGATGGACAAGTGGTTTCGCAAGCCAGGCAGGTTAAGCAGCGATCTAAATGATGCGTCACACGCTGTTTATTCTCACCCGTTTCAAGCAGATCTTTAATCAAATAAATGCGCCCGCGAGGGCCATCCAGCTCATTACCGGTTAGTTGATAGGTGGGGCAAGTTGCGTTGCAAAAACCACAATGTACGCAGTTTCTGAGTATTTCATTTGCCCGGCGACCTGAATCTGTAGCTAAGAGTTTCTCTGGGAATTCAGTTTTCACCCATGTCCCTCAAACTTCAGCGGCGAGCTGAACAAATCATGCGGGTCGAAAGCGAGTTTCAGCGCAGACATGTATTTGCACTCTTCCTCTCCAAGGCGAATCGGTTCACCCATAGCCCATGACCAACCACCCGCTTCACGTATGTACTGCGCTACAAATTCATCATCGCTATGCCACATCCAACGAAGACCACCACCCCACTCTATAAGCAGGGCATCTTCATCTACCTTAGGTGTTACGGATGCGGGCGGAACGATCAGGCGCCATAACTTCGCCCCGGCTGGCTTTTCATGATCAATAGCTGCGGGCTTGAAAAAACTGTGTTGATGATCGCGAACCTGTGGCCATAGTTGCTCGGCCAATACCAATTCTCCCCCCAGTTTTGTTTGTGCCGCCTGCAGCGCTACTTCGGTGCCTGACAAGCGAATGTACAGAACCCCAGCAACCCAACAAGTCGCGCTGAGGGGAAGCGGCATGCGTGCAATCGATCGGCAATATTCAACAGCACGCTCTGCGCTAAAATCAAAGGCGAAGGTTTGTTCGTGTTCTGCTGCCGGATGTACGCGTAAACTGGCGGATAGAATCAACCCCAAGCAACCAAAGGCCCCGGTTGCTAATCTTGAAACATCGTAACCAGCCACATTCTTCATCACCTGACCGCCAAATCGCAGCACCTCAGATTTGCCGTTGATCAGCTCTATGCCTAACACTGCGTCTCGCAACGCACCCTGCCAAGGTCTGCCTGGGCCAGAGAACCCAGAGGATACTGCCCCACCAACGGTGCCCTGCCCAAAGTATTGTGGTGGATCACTGGCCAGTTTTTGTTTGTGTTGAGCCAGTTCCATATTGAGCTCTCGAATCGGCGTTCCAGCACGAACCGTAATCACCAACTCGCTCGGATCATAGCTCACAATGCCTCGATGCTCGAGTGTCGAAAGCATGTTTTCAGAGACGCTGGGTAACCACTTCTTTTTACTGCCCTCACCTGTAAAGGAGAGCGACTGCTTCGCGGCGAGCGCTGATTCTATCGCTTGTTTTAAGAAACTAGACTGGTCCATTAAAACCGTTCGATGTCTGGAAAAGCAATTTCACCATGGCGAACATGCATGCCACCCAACTCTCCACAGCGAGTTAAAGTGGGAATACCTTTGCCTGGGTTGAGCAAACCATGAGGATCCCAAGCGTGTTTCAAGGCGAAGAACTGCTCAAGCTCGCTGGCGTTAAACTGCACGCACATTTGGTTAAGCTTTTCCACACCCACGCCATGCTCTCCGGTCACAGTTCCCCCCACAGCAACACACAGTTCTAAAATACGCCCACCCATTTCCTCCGCTGCAGCAAGCTCACCGGGTTGGTTCGCGTCAAAAAGTATCAACGGATGTAAATTGCCATCACCGGCATGAAATACGTTAGCCACCCTTAAGCCATATTCTTTCGAAAATTCTTCTATGCTGGCAAGCACATGGGTTATTTGGCGTCTGGGAATGGTGCCATCCATACAGTAGTAGTCTGGAGAAATACGCCCAACTGCCGGAAACGCAGATTTCCTACCTTTCCACAAACGCATTTGTTCTTTCTCATCTGTGGCCGTATCAATGTGGTAAGCGTTTGACGCCTGCACCAACCGCTCTACTTGCCGACACAAATTTTCCACCTCCTGCGCGCCACCGTCCAATTCAATCAGTAATATTGCCGCCGCATTTTGCGGATAACCCGCATGGGCAAATTGCTCTGCAGCTTGTATGGCGAGTTGATCCATCATTTCCATGCCGGCCGGAATAATACCTTGGCCAATAATGTTGGTTACCGCTTTGCCCGCATCTTCAATGGTATGAAATGCGGCGAGCATCACTACAACCTGCTCTGGCTTGGGTAACAAGGCAACGGTGACTTCGGTAATAATACCAAGCATGCCTTCAGAACCGTTAAGTACCGCCAATAAATCAAGCCCCGGGGTATCGTATAACGCGCCACCCAACTCTAAGGTATCTCCGTCACTGGTCACCACGCGGACACCCAGTACGTTGTGCACCGTGAGGCCATATTTCAAACAATGTACGCCGCCAGAATTTTCCGCCACATTGCCACCGATGCTGCAAGCAATTTGCGAAGAAGGATCCGGCGCATAGTACAAACCGAATTCACTCGCAGCCTCTGAAATCGCTAAATTTCGCACCCCGGGTTGTAACCGGGCGACACAATTGAGTGGATCTACCTCGATGATGCGGTCCATCTTCGACAGCCCCAGTACCAACCCGTCCTGGTTAGGGCGAGCGCCGCCAGACAAGCCAGTGCCTGCGCCTCTGGGCACTACGGGTATGTGGTGTTCTTTACAGATACGCAGAATGGCGATCACTTGAGCTTCACTTTGCGGCAAGGCAACTGCCCATGGCATTTCACGTATGGCGGTTAAACCGTCACACTCATAGGGCCTCAATCCCGCCGTATCTGTGATTAGATTTTCATCAGCTAAGTTGGCACGAATGAGTTCCAGCGCCTGGCGACGCTTGTTTTGCTGTGTCATACGGGCATTATGCCCGAAACATTAGTTTGAAACTCGTCCTGCTGATGAATCTAGGTGAAGCTAGCTGAAAATTTTAGAAATGGTAATTGAGGGCTGCGTAAGGGCCTTGGATGTTTAGTTCCGCACTTTGCACGTTATCGAAGGAATCTAATTCCAATTGTACCGCGCGATAGCCCGCTTCAATACCCAAGCCGATGCTACTCTCCCAGCCAACCTGTGCGTTGAATTCCAATAGGCTGTAGTCATCGTACTTCAAGCCCTGAGCTTCGGCACCCAGCCATAGTCCGGTCAACGGTAAGTCAACGCGAGCTTTGGCGTACAGCATAGGCAAAATTTCATCGAAATCTGCTTCTGCTCGGCCACTTGAATTCGCAACAGCGATCGTTCCCTCTAGCTGAGAGATAGCCAGCCCGATATCAAAAGACACCACGTTGTCTAATAATTCGTAATACAACACAACGTCAGTCTGACTCAATTCAAACGTCGTCGACACCGCGTCAGAAATTGTGAAGATTTCACCATTAAACTGAATTGAGCGAGACAAAACATCACTGCCATTGACATCAATATTGAAATACTGAACTCGAATATTCGGTAATATAGGTATGCCATGCTCTAGGGCAAAATATAAGACAATGTTGCTGTCATCATCCAGACCCAAATCATCTTCAATATCTACTCGCGATACGCCCGACTGAACATCACCATCGTACTGTTGTTGCCAGGTGCCTACACCGGCATAAATACCCAATATCGTGTCGGCCTGAACCATGCTTACAGGTAATAAACTTAACGCGAACGCACCCATAGCAAAAGTCGCAAGCTTGCCACCTGCGACGACTTTGATTCCACTACCCATGATTTCCTCTCGAAGTTGTTGAAAGTAGACAACGTCCATGTCTATTCCATCCCTGACTTTAAGTATAGAAGACGGTTGAATTCCTGCCGTGACCAAGACCTCACCTTTGGGGGCCCCAAGGGTACCCCTAGTATCCAAGCTCAATGCGAATTAGGCTAGTGAGAAGTAACGCACGGAAACTTCCTATGAGCATTGATGACCGCTTTAGCGAACTGGGTTTAACCCTACCGCAACCCATGCAAACCGCGTCCCTACCGTTTCAGCTCACGCGTCTCGACGGCCAAATATTGTACCTTTCAGGGCACGTGCCTACCGAACTCGATGGCTCAGTGGCCAAACCTTTGGGAAAGGTAGGCGCAGAGCTCACCCCAGAACAGGCTTACGAAGCGGCACGTAAAGTGACCCTAGGGATGTTTGCCAGCATTCACCAAGCGGTGGGATCCCTTGATCGAGTTGAAGCCTGGCTGAAGGTGTTTGGCATGGTCAACGTCGCCCCAGGTTTTAAAGCCATCCCGCCAGTGATCAATGGCTGCTCTGACCTCATACTCGAAGTCTTCGGCGCAGAAATAGGCGCACATACCCGCTCCGCTGTCGGCATGGCAGAATTACCCTTTGGCGTTCCAGTTGAAATCGAAGCACAAGTAAGGATCAGACTATGAGTTATCACATCGTTAATGCCCGTATCGTCAATGAGGGCACCATAACCCAGGGCGACTTAGTCGTCGTCGACGACCGCATTGTAGGCATCAATAAACCCGCACCAGCCGACGCCACCGTGGTCGATGCAAAAGGTGCTTTCCTTATCCCGGGTATGATCGATGGTCAGGTACATTTCCGCGAACCCGGACTTGAGTACAAAGCCGACATAGGGACCGAATCCCGCGCAGCCATCGCCGGCGGCATCACCAGCTATATGGAAATGCCGAACTGCAATCCGTTAACCATTAATCAAACAGAGCTACTCAACAAACGTGAGCGAGCAGCGCAAAAGTCTTGGGCAAACTACGCCTTCTATCTAGGAGCCACCAACGACAATCTTGAGGACGTGAAATCTATAGATGCTTCCCTTACCTGTGGCATCAAGATATTCATGGGCGCCAGCACGGGAAACATGTTAGTCGACGATAGGGCGACACTAGAAGGAATCTTCGCTTCTACCTCATTACTTGTCGCCACTCACTGCGAAGATACGCCAACCATATTGCTGGCCCAACAAGCAGCCCACGAGAAATACGGCGACGACATCCCCTTGTGGGAACATGCAAATATTCGTTCCGCAGAAGCATGTTACAAATCGAGTTCGTTAGCCGTTGGGTTGGCTAAAAAGCACGGCACAAAGTTACATGTACTCCACCTTACGACCGCCAAAGAGATGGAGTTGTTTACCACAGGCCCCATAGAAGGCAAACAAATTACTGCCGAAGCATGTGTCCACCACCTATTCTTTAGCGCCGACGACTATGCCGACAGAGGTGCTTTCATTATGTGCAATCCGGCAGTGAAATTTCCCAGCGATCGTGAGCAACTGCTTAAAGCCATCAATGAAGATCGCATCGATGTCATCGCCACCGATCATGCACCACATACTTTGGAAGAAAAATCCAACAAATACGCCAAGATACCCGCAGGCTTACCCCTGGTTCAACATGCCTTAGTTTCCTTATTTGACCGGGTGACAGACGGTACCTTTGATGTCACAAAAATCGTTCACAAAACCGCCCACGCACCAGCCATACTATACCAGGTTGCCCAGCGTGGTTATATTCGAGAAGGGTACTTTGCAGATTTAACCCTGGTGGCGGAAAACGATAATTCCGAACAGCTCGAGGTGCTCAGCAAATGTGGATGGAGCCCCTTCGCCGGGCATACCTTCACCCACAAAATCAGCCACACATGGGTAAATGGAGTACTACGCTACGACAACGGATCGTTGCTGGACGGCCCAATGGGTTGCGCCCTAACGTTCGATAGAACCGGGAGCTCATGAAAGTATTTGCCATCACAACCGGCAGTGTTATCGCCTTACTGTTCGTATGGGGTTTTATATATAGAGACACCGTAGAATTTGAAGTCTTCAAGATGATGATCAAACCTAGCCACAGTTTTGCTGAGCAAACCCACTCTACCCCACCCGACTATAGCAACGCCGAACACTGGGCTTCCTTACCTCACAGCAAAGACAATGCAGACAAGTCTCCTGCTGGGCTAGATCTTGACAATCAAGCCCGCGCACCCGCCGACGTGTTTTTTATTCACCCCACCACTTATTATAGTTCTGACAATTGGAATCAACCGCTAGACGATGCCGATGCCAATACCTTTACCGATGACCAGGTTCTACCCAATCAAGCCAGTGTGTTCAACAGCTGTTGTAAGATTTATGCGCCTCGATACCGCCAAGCCACCCTCTACTCATTCCTAGACGAGGGCGAGGATGGGCCTGCAGCTTTAGCCTTAGCATACGAAGATGTAAAAACTGCATTCAACTATTTTATCAAACACTACAACAACAAACGCCCTTTTATTCTTGCGGGTCACAGCCAAGGTGGCAAACACGCAGACACCTTATTGACAGAACTTATAAGTGGAACCGATTTGCAGGACAGAATGATCGCGGCGTACCCAATCGGTCACTTTTATGAGGCCAGCAATGGCATTCCCGTATGCAACTATCCAGGCGACACAGGCTGCCAGGTCACCTGGAATTCTATGGCGCCCAACACGCCAAGAACTCACGACGCCTCAAATGATCTTTGCGTAAATCCAATCAACTGGCTCAGTGATGGCACGCGGGCAGGGTTCGAAGAAAATATCGGCGCCGTAAGCTTTGCCGCCGCCAGCCTAGTTGAACCAGGCACAGCTGATGCGCAGTGCATCAACGGTGAGCTGATCGTCACTGAGGTCAGATCAGACAACTTCGACGGCGGTACTTTTGGTGCTGGCAACTACCACATTTACGACTTCAGCTTCTTCCACATGAACATTCGAGCTAACGCAGAACAACGAGTTCAGTCGTTCTTAAATCCCTAACGCCTGCATGGTTATTTCACTTCGCCCAGATACTGATTAGAGAGTGCTCCCACAACCTCAAAAAATTCTGCTTGCACTTCTTCGATAATCTCTACCACACCACGAACGCTATCAATACGCCCGGCAACCTGACCCGTGAGCGCAATACTGGCTTCCATATCACCACCGAAATATAGATCCAATGCCGAGCCAAACTCGGTCATCGCATTTTTCTCAACTTCAAACTCTAGGCGCGAAGTCTTTTCAGTACGCAGCGCACGCAGGGCTGGTGAATGCGCCCGATTGAGAAAAACAGTATCTGTTTCTTTAGCCGCGATGATGGCATTTTTCCAATTCTCATGAACTGGGGATTCAGCCGCAGATACCATACGCGTGCCCATTTGTACCGCTTCTGCACCTAAGGCAAAGGCTGCGGCCATGGAAGAACCATCGACAAAACCACCAGCGGCAATGATAGGCACATCTACCTTAGACCGGATCAAGGGCAACAACACCATGGTTGAAACATCTTTTGGATTCTTAAACCCACCCCCTTCTGCGCCTTCTACAACAAGCCCATCAACTCCGGCAGCAACAGCTTTTAGCGCAGCTTTCAGTGTAGGTACGACGTGAAAGACTGTCAGCCCTGCGGATTTAAGCTCTTGCGTATAACGTTCTGGGTTTCCTGCTGACGTGGTTACAAACTTAACCCCTTGATCGATGACAAACTGCACAATGTTGGGATCGCGCACGAACGCTTGCGCAATATTCACACCGAAAGGTTTGTCTGTAAGCGTACGCATCTTGATGATCTCTTCGCGTATCGCATCGAGTTCACCCGATGATGTTTCGATAATGCCCAGTGCACCAGCGTTTGACACAGCAGAAGCGAGGGGTGAGCGCGCAATCCAGCCCATAGGGGCTTGCACAATGGGTATCTCAATACCCAGCAATTCGGTGATTCTGTTTTTAAAGACGTGTTTGTTAACCATAATAAGCTCCAAATTTGAGAACCCACTATATCAAACTAAAACTGCGTAATACCTCACCTCGACGAGTGCGTACAGATTTCACCATTTCACCCACTACCAGGTTGATCTGATTTTGTTGATTGGGGTACAACTCGTGCAAAAGCTGGCAACGCACATCAATTATTTTTGGTAGCTTCTTCATCGCGTATTGTTGGTAAATCCACAAGAAGTCTCCTTCAATTTGCGTACCCACTGGATCAAGACTAAGTACTCGATCATCTACAGACAAGGCAAATTTTTTCTCAACATAGTGTAGAACCTTGGCTTGGGTTGCTACTTCCAACTTCCCGTACGGATCGCCCAAGCGTGCCAGCAGTTCAAATGCATCATCCAAATGCAACGCGTGGTATATCTCCCAGCGATGCGTGTTGACCTGCCAACGTAACTGCGTAGTGGTGAATTGCATGGTGTGAGCCAATGTGCGTCCCACCACTCCCCAGGTGCTGGCTAGCAATGCTGCGCGAAGTATATTTCGTCGTTTCATCACCACGTCAGCTTACTTGGGTTGACCCAGCGGGACTGCTGCACTGTCATCTAACTCATCGTCCTTACCTTTCAACTTCACCAACATTTCTTTCATTAAATCGCGACTGGTATCTTCGTGCTTAAACAGCTCAAGGCGCGACGGCAGTATTCTGCGAGGAAAATGGTTGTTTGAACGATTCACATCAGCGGTCTGATGCGCAGGGTCTATCTCAATTGCCTGCAAACGCTTAGACAAGATGAACAATTTTGTGACTTGCTCAGGGTTACGCCGCCAAATTTCAGCTGGAATGTCATAAATTTTGGTGCTCTGATCTTGGAAGGTGATCTTTACCGGTAACGGTGTGACTAAGCCGCCTACATTGTGGAAATCTATGAAGTAGATGAACTCACCAGCCTTGATCGCTTTATTCAACACACGACGCTCCCACGGCTCTAGGGCTTTGAGTACTTGTTGGTAGTCGTTTCGTTGTTGATTAGACACTGTGTATTGATCATTTTCATTGTAGAAGTCGCGCAATCCTTCAATGCGCCTTATCCGCGGTATAATGCCCTCTTCTCTATTTCGAATCTGCTCAATGGGTTCACGCTGCAATTCATCTGCCAGACGGCGTTTCTGTTGAGATTCAGTTTCGGGGTCGAGGCTCGACACCTGATATTCTCGAATACTCTCAATCGCCACATCAACGTGGTCAGTAGAATAGAACCATCCGCGCCAAAACCAGTCGAGGTCTACCGCGGAAGCATCTTCCATGGTGCGGAAAAAATCTTCCGGGGTGGGACGTTTAAATTTCCACCGACGCGAATATTCCTTAAAGGCACTGTCAAACAACTCGCGGCCCATCACGGTTTCACGCAGCACCACCAACGCCGCCGCTGGTTTACTGTAAGCATTTGGACCAAATTGCAGTATAGAATCTGACTGGGTCATGATCGGTACCTGGTTTTCACTCACCATGTAGGCACCAATTCGGTCTAAAATAGACGCCTGCTCACTAAACCTGTAATAGTCTTCTTCCCATTCCAATGCGGCTAAGTGTTGTAAAAAGCTGTTGATGCCTTCATCCATCCAGGTCCACTGCCGTTCGTCAGAATTCACTGTCATCGGAAAGTAGATGTGTCCGATTTCGTGAATAATCACACCAATTAGAGAGTGTTTAACACGACGCTTATAGGTCGACTCTTGCGCCTCTGCAACCAAACCTTCCCTTTCTTCTGCTTTAATCGGCTCAGGACGATAACCATTGAAGGTGATCATGGGATATTCCATGCCTCCTGCACGCCAAGTATTCACCGATTGTGCAGTAGGATACGGATAGGGAAATGAGAAACGTGAATACACCTCTAACGTGTGCATTACCGCCTCGGTTGAATATTGCGACCACAGCGGTTGCGCTTCATTCGGATAAAATGACTGCGCTAACACCGAGCGATGAAGCCCCGCCTGTTGTTTGTGGGTTGCCGCATCCCATATGAATTTTCGCGAGCTTGCCCAAGCAAAGTCACGGACGTTTTTAGCCTTGAAGTGCCAAGTTTTTTCGCCGCTAGCTTTGTCCTGCTCATTCTCCAGCGCTTCTTTGGGCGTCACAATAAAAAGCGGCTTGGTTGCAGAACGGGCTTTGTCCATGCGAGCGCGCTGTTGCGCATTGAGAACATTCTTGGCATTCACCAGCTCCCCTGTGGCTGCGACCACGTGATCTGCAGGAACCGTTAGGGCAACATCATAGTCACCAAACTCAAGGGTAAATTCACCGCGCCCAACAAATTGTTTGTGTTGCCAGCCTGCATAGTCTGTGTAGGCAACCATGCGCGGAAACCACTGGGCTATGAAATAGATATAGGTGTCGGTTTCTTCAAACCACTCGTAGCCGGCTCTCGATCGAATCGCATCTCGTTCAACAATATTAAATGACCAGCTAATAAACAGCTTTATCTTACCGCCAGGCTTGAGAGGCTTAGGTAAATCTACCTTCATCATCGTGCCCACGACTTTATAAGCCAGGTCTGCGCCACCTGATATGGATACTTTCTTGAGTTGATAACCGAACTGAGCTTCTGACGCCGCTTGGTGTTTGCGCATTTGCGAAAAACTAAGTTGATCGCCAACACCGTCCTCTGTCTTGCTGCCCAGTAGCGATCTCGACTCAATGGAGTCTGCTTTAAATCGATTTTGGTCAAGCTGAAGCCACAGATAGTGCAGCGTATCCGGTGAGGCATTGGTATATTCAATGCTGCCACTGGCGCTAAGGGTACGGGCTTGTTCATCGAGACTGGCCTTGATGCGGTAGTTGGCGCGCTGCTGCCAGTATTGCGGTCCTGGCGCACCCGCGGCATTGCGGTATACGTTTGGATCACGTAACAGGTTTCCCAACTGGCTGAATTTATCTACCAGATGCGTATCACGCTTTTCCGCCGCCTTCACATTTATTGACGCAAACAACGCCAGTACCATTCCAACCGATAACACCCAACTCGACAAGCGAACCATATACTCTCCACTCATAGTTGATACACACACTTCCCGTTCACCCAAGTTTCAAGAACCTTAATCTTACTCAGTGAGCGCGCCTCCACTTTCAGCGGATCTCGATCTAGCACGACAAAATCAGCAAACTTCTTCACCTCTAGGCTGCCTACTTCATGATCAGAATGACATTGCCAAGCCGCATCTATGGTCATTGCTCGAAGAGCAGCTTCGACAGGAATACATTCTTCTGCAGATAACAGTTCCTCAGACTTCCACATGCTACGCGTCACTGCGTTTTCAATGCACCGAAGTGGGTTCATTTCCGTCACAGGGTCATCGGAGTGCAATGTCCAACGAATACCTTTCGCCTCACACGAAGCTGTCCGGTCTAGTTTTTCAGCCTTCTCCAACCCGAACACATCTTCAACAAATGCATTACCCCAGTAATAGACGTGCCCAATCAAAAAGCTTGGGGATATACCCAGAACTGCCATTCTGTCGATTTGCTCATCGTGCAATATACTGCAATGCTCAATGCGACAACGCTTGCCTGCTGGGTCCAAGCCCATATCAGCAGCTCTTTGGTAGGCATCCAGCACGCGATCTATGGCCGCATCTCCGTTGGCATGTACACACACAGCCCAGCCCTCGCGCAATCGTTTTTCAACTGCCGCATTAAGTTCATCAACTTCGATGTAAGCGATGCCCTTCGAATCAGAATTCAGGAACGCATCACGTTGCAGCCCCGTACGGCCTTGGTTAGATCCATCACTAACAATCTTCCAACCCGTATTGCGCACCCATTCGTCACCTTCACCCCAGCTCACACCCAACTCATCCCAACGATCTGCGATAACTTGGCCTAGAGAATACCGAAAGCGTGTTTGCATTCTATTGCTGTTGCGCAGCCCACGATACAAATCGAGTTCTTTTGTGCCTTGAAACAGCCCGGTCCCTTGATCACACAACATCGTAATACCCACCGCGCTGGCCTTGGTAAACACGTTCAAACAAGCTTCCGCGATATTTTGCTGTTTCATAGCAGGGTTATGCCGCACTACTAGGGCCATCGCTGGACCACCTTTCAATACTCCATTAGGTTCTCCGTTTGCATCACATTCAATCTCTGCACCCGGTGGTGATTGTGTGTCTGCCGTGATGCCAGCCAGATCTAACGCAATGGAATTACAGTAGCCTAGGTGTAATGACGCATTGTAGACAAAGATAGGGTGTTCAACAGACACCTCATCCAGTAAATCACGAGTCAATGAATCTGGTCCTTGTTGCAATGAGGGATCAAATTGGCGGCCCATTATCCACTCGCCTTGCCGAATCGACGCTGCCACCTGCTTTAGCTGCTGTAACGCCTGTTGCACACTTGGAAAACGAAAAGGACCCACGTCTTCGAACGCAATCAACATAGCCACCGGTGCCAAGTGCATATGTGGGTCGATAAAGCCGGGTAAAACTACCTTACCCCGACAATCAATGAGGTCTGCGCCAGAACTGGCATCAGGCACGTCCCGGTGTTGTCCGATCCAACGGATTTTCCCATTTTCGACCCACATCGATTCCGCCACAGGCATCTTCGGGTTCATGGTCATAATGCGAGCATTGATCACCAGGCCGGAACCCACCAACGGATAATCGGCTCTCGGGATACTTTGCGCTTGCTCCGCGAGATCGATGCCTGAATTTTGTAGCATCAACGCAAAGACGTTAGCGCAACAAGGGCAAGCAAACGGATCAGAACTATGCTCACGCAGAAAGGCTGATGGATCTATTGTATAGTCGCCATCTATTGAGACATCTGGCAATTCATTAAAAAGCTGCCCTGAATTTTCATCTAACATCAATCATTTCCCCCACAACCTGGCCTAAAATTCTAACAATGAGCGACACTAGCACACCCTACGACATTGCCGTGATCGGCGCAGGCGTTGCCGGGCTGTCCTGTGCATATTTCCTCTCACAACATACCCGAGTTGTTATACTTGAACAGGAAGATCAACCCGCATTCCACAGCTCTGGACGCTCTGCTGCATTGTACATAGAGGGTTTAGAAAACCCTGTCGTCAGTCGGTTGACCAAACAATCTAAGGAATTTTTCACCACGCCTCCGCCCAGCTTCACGCAGTGCCCTCTACTACACCCAAGAGGCGGAGTGACTATCGCCGAGCTAGATGACGAAAGTAAGTTAGATAAATTTCTGGAAACCTGGAGCCCCACCAACCCTGACCTGGT
This sequence comes from Gammaproteobacteria bacterium, assembly GCA_003230835.1. GTDB lineage: Bacteria > Pseudomonadota > Gammaproteobacteria > Pseudomonadales > Azotimanducaceae > UBA4421. The sequence goes on along the minus strand of QIGT01000162.1, from coordinate 1,456 downwards.
ACGAATTTCCGTTGATGAGGCAGTGGCAAAGGTGCCGATTCTGCGCAAAGATAAGTTGAGTGGCGCAGCATACGACAGTAGCTGGCAATCTATCGATGTACACGAACTACTGATGGGGTTTCAACGCGGCTTACGCGCGAACCACGGTGAACTGCGCTGTAATGCCAAGGTATCCAAACTCTCCCGCGCATCCTCCCACTGGATTATCGAAACATCTGCAGGCGAGCTGGTTGCAAACACAGTGGTTAATGCAGCAGGCGCTTGGGCAAATGATGTGGCCGCACTGGCCGGCTTAGCGCCTCTACCCCTAACAGCAATGCGCAGAACCGCAGTAATCATCCCAGCACCTGCCGCAGCAAAAGATTGGCCCATGGTACATACCGTGAACAATAATCTGTATTTTAAACCAGAAAGCCCTGGGTTTATGGTGTCTCCACAAGATGAAACCCCCAGCGAAGCGATGGACGCATTTGCTGAAGAACTCGATGTGGCGATAGCATTAGATAGGTTTTCACAAATTACTGATCATTCTTTCTCCACGGTTTTATCTCAGTGGGCTGGTCTGCGCACATTTGCCTCTGATCGCCATCCAGTGCTAGGTTTCGATCCACGCTGTGAACATTTCTTTTGGTTGGCAGGTCAAGGTGGATACGGCGTGCAAACGTCACCTGCTCTGGGTTCGCTTGTATCCAACGCGCTCAACAATAATGCCGAGATACCAGCAGATATTAGAGTTAGTCGTTTTGTTTAGAACGCCGGAAAGTCAGAACAACCCATAGAATAGCCGTTCGACCAAAAAATTACCTTGCGGTATGCCGAGCTAGAATAGCGGCCATAAGAAGCAGGCTCGCGGCCAGCACAGAAGGCCACCAAAAACCACCCAACTCATCTGCCATACGTCCTGCAATAGCAGGCCCGAGCAATTGGCCAATAGCAAATGACACGGTCATTGCGCTTACTGCATAGGCTACCCGCTGCGGCGCGACAAACCGAGCTGCACTTAAGCCCAGCGCCGTTATCGCACCAAAGGTACCACCCAGTAATATGCAGGAGAGCACCAATACATCAATACTCTGCGCCCACCCTGCCAGCAAGACACCCACACTTTCCACGACATAAGCAATACGAAGTATGCGCAGCAGTCCAAATTTGTTTGCTAACCACTGCCAAATATAGACAGAGGGTATAAGCGATGCACCAACAAATATCCACACCATTTTTGCATCAAACTGGGCATCAACTTGGGCACCAGATTGCCCACTAACGATACTATCTCCCATGGCGACAACAAATGTAGCAGCAACAACATAACCAAAACCGAAAAAACCATAGCCAATAGTCAGCGGCCACAACTTAGCTTTTTCACCCTTAGCAACATTTGCAACATTTGCAACATTTGCAACATTTGCAACATTTGCAACATTTGCAACATTTGCACCATCTGCACCATCTGCAC
>QIGT01000404.1 GCA_003230835.1 Gammaproteobacteria bacterium | reverse complement strand
GCGCGAGAAGCTCCCGAAGGGCGTGACCTGCGGGGCTTCTGGCTGCGTTGGACTTCTTGGCAATGGGGGTGGCCATTACCGGCGAAGCCCGTCTTGACACAAGCCCCGCAGGTCACGCTGAGTTTACGATAATTATTCAGAGGTTCCCTAGACTCTTACTCACAATTTCGAAAAGATCTTTAGAAAGATCAGGAAGTTGAGACAAACGGTGCAATCGTTCACGCATCAACTCCTGCCGCGAACTATCGTAACGTTGCCATCGGCTCAGTGGTGTGGCTAGCCGAGCAGCTAACTGCGGATTTTTTGGATCTATCTGGCCAATCGCATCCGCCAAATAGCTGTATCCAGAACCGTCCATGGCATGAAATCTACGATGATTTAGCATGCCAAAAACAGAGTACAACGAACGTGCGCGATTGGGGTTATTTTGATCAAACTGCGGTAATGCCTCCAGCCGCTGCATCTCATTAACTGTGGTCCTCGGGCTTTGCGCTTGCAGAGAAAACCACAAATCTATAACAAGCGCCTCGTTACGCCACTTATCAAAGAAGTCACCCATCAATTTTTCTCCTGCCTCGCGGTCGTAAGCAGGATGGCGACAAATCACATTTAGGGCTGCACGGCGATCTGTTAAGTTATCCGCGCCACGATAATGACTGGTAACAAAATCGACTAAGGCACTACCATCGAGGCGTCTGGCCTCATAAGCAAACGCGATGTTAGCCAACGCCCTATCCGCCATACCTTGAGCGTTCGGCGAGTACTCGCCTGCGGTTCTATACTTGTCATAAAGTGGTCGCCATATATCTTGTTGGGCTAGCTTGTTTAGCACCACTTCACGCGCATCTAGCAGCGCATCAACTTCAAAGTGCGCCAGTTGTTCAAATAGATAATTCTCATCCGGCACCACCAGCATTTGCGCCGCCAACAATTGAGCATCTACATTACCTTCCATACTCAACGCCTGACTCGCAAGATCAGTTATGGTTTGCACCAAATCAACATGTTCAAGCTTCACACCCTCAAAATACTTCACCCATAACGAGCACAACGCATCCCATCGTACAAACCCATCTTGATCATGTTTGGCTAAAAACGACAACTCCGAATCGGGCCTTGGATAACTCACTTTCACAGGCGCAGAAAAACCACGCAGAAAGCTAACTATGGGTTTCTCTTCACAATGGCTAATTTTAATGGTGCATTGCGCCTCACGCAGAGACACCACTAGGGTGCTGCCTTGATCTGTGAGTTGAGTTCCTGCTGGAGCATCTACCATCAGATCGTATAGCGACAGGCTTTCACCTTGAGCATCTAACAAGCCTAAGGCAACTGGCATGTGAAACGCTTGTTTATCTTCTTGTTGCGGTGTTGCTGGGCAACTTTGCTGAATTTCGAGCATGAGTTCGCCGTCATCAAAATGCTCTGTTATCTGTAAATGCGGAGTTCCAGCCTGTTCATACCAAAGTTTAAATTGACTAAGGTCTAGCTCGCCCACTTCTGCCATTACTGCGGCAAAGTCATCTGTGGTTACAGCGGATCCATCATGCCTAGAAAAATATAAATCGCAGGCAGCACGAAACTTGCTGTTACCAAGTATTGTTTGGTACATGCGCACAACCTCGGCACCTTTTTCATAGATCGTCGTGGTATAGAAATTCGAAATTTCAAGATATGACTGTGGCCGTACGGCATGAGCGAGAGGACCTGCATCTTCCGCAAACTGTACCGACCTTAGGAAACTCACATCTTCGATTCGCTTCACTGCTCTGGAATTCATATCAGAAGAAAATTCAGCATCACGAAAAACTGTAAAACCTTCTTTCAAACTAAGCTGGAACCAGTCTCGACAAGTCACCCGGTTTCCTGACCAGTTGTGAAAGTACTCATGCGCAACCACTGCTTCAACTCGCTGATACGCAGCATCTGTGGCAGTATCGGGGCTAGCCAGCACACAAGATGTGTTGAAAATGTTAAGCCCCTTATTTTCCATAGCGCCCATGTTGAAATCTTCAACCGCTACAATCATGAAGATGTCTAAATCATATTCCCGGCCGAAACGTGCCTCATCCCACGCCATCGATCGCTTCAATACATCCATCGCATAACCACATTGGTTGATGTTGTGCGCCTCGGAAAATATCTGCAGAGTCACCTCACGGCCGCTCATGGTCGTAAAGGTATCTTCAATCATATCTAGATTGCCTGCGACCAGAGCAAACAGGTAACTTGGCTTGGGGAACGGGTCTTCCCAGGTTACAGATTTACGCCCCCCCTCAAGAATTTGCGTCGACACGAGATTACCGTTAGACAAAAGCGTTGGAAAGCGATGAGCGTCTGCAGTAATGGTGGTTGAGAATTTTGCTAATACATCCGGGCGATCTTGAAAGTAGGTGATGGTGCGAAAGCCTTCGGCTTCACATTGTGTGCAATACATGTGGCTCGATTTATACAAACCTGCCAGTGCAGTATTCTCTTCCGGCTTTATACGCGTAATGATCTCAATATCATGCGCCGCATCCAACCCGAATACTCTTAACGACACATCATCTTGTTGATACTGGTTGCCGGACAAAACCCTACCGTCAACACTGACCCTGACCAGTTCGATATTCTCCCCATCGAATCGAATCGAATCTGCATCGCTACTTTGCCGCACCAGGTGCATTGTATTGATCACTGTGGTTGTGCCATCTTGAATGTCAAAATTCAAGTCAGTCCTTAGCGTGGTGTAACCTGGCGCTTGATAATCAGCGAGTTTGATTGGTTGAACTGATTTGATACTTTGACTCATCGGGTTGCCTTACTGCTGTCTGGGTTGATCAATTTGGCAGGGCTCGAACACCCACTAGCTAAAAAGTGACATTTGTTCATCATCCAAGCTGCCTCCTTCGAACGGTGATCCTATCGTAAAGTTGACCCCTATGCTCACAAGCTCAGACAGGCTAAATACACCGCTGGGAAACAATAAGTACTGTCCAACAATGCCCGTCAAATTGCCCCGGAATTCAATATTGCTGGCACTTAACTTCAGACGTACAGCGGGGCTATTTGCCTTTACTGGATAGCGAATAAGGGTACTGTGTGCGTCTTTCAGCAAGCGGATCTCGTTACTCTCTTGCACAGGCAAAAACCCTTGCGTAAGCGCTTCCACTTGTCCCTGGCGAACCCTTTCTAATGACTCTGAGGTGCTACTCATAAGCTGTCTGCGTAGCTCAGTCAGATCAATTGTCTTGCAGCTTCCAGTCACCAAAGAACGCCAGTCAGTGCGGTCACTAACGTAGCGTTTTAAATAGGCCTCCAACATGCCTGCCGCCCGGCGCGTAGGGGTTTGTGCAAAACGTAGTGCACTCGACGCGCCCTGATCCATCCATCGTTTATGCTCACGTCCCGCCCGCGTGATACCCACTTTGGGGCCACTGGTATTGGCCAGGTAAACCACATGGGGTTGCATACAAAAATCTTCCCCCCAACTAGGTTCTCTACACGTACCTAGATGGAAATGACAACGGTCAGGGCTAACCACACATAAATCGCAACGCGCCAAAGTTGAAAAGCAATCAAAACAATATCCACCGGCATAAGTTTTTCTCAGATAAACACTGCAGTGACGGCAATGGGCCACGCCCGTGTAGGAAATGGTAAAGCCGAACTCCAAAAATTCATTGAGACAAACTTCGACGCCACCGATATCGGCAAAATACACCACCTCAAGACCTGCTTGGGTTGTTTCGCAGTGTGTTTTGAAGCCTGCAAAATGCCCGTTCACACGCGTTTCCCAGTACCGCGCGCAGAATCAAATGCCGTCAGTAACATGCGTTGATTGGTGTAGTATCCATTCCTTAAGTTTCTCAGTGCGAAGCACTCAGGTAAAGCTATGCAAGCTGTAGATAAAGAAGTATTTGACAAAGTATTGGAGTGGTTAACAGCAGGCCAATCATGCTGGCTAGCCACGGTGGTAGCTACTTGGGGGTCGTCGCCAAGACCAGTAGGTTCCCTCTTGGCCTGCAATGCGCAAGGCCATATAGTCGGATCGCTGTCCGGTGGTTGCGTAGAAGACGACCTATTAGAAAAGCTCACCAACGGTGAAATCGCGGCTGACAAGGCGCAATTTTTTGAATATGGCATCACCGCGGAAGAGACCGAAAGACTAGGGCTGCCTTGTGGAGGGCATTTGAGCATCATTGTTGAACCACAGTCAGCCAACGATCTATCCATCAAACAGTTCAGCCTACTGTGCCATACGCTAGAGCAGCGTAATTGTGTGCAGCGTACAGTTAATCTAACCACCCAACAAACACAAGTAAGCCCAGTTGAGTCTCACCAGGCTTTAATCTGGAACCAACAAGATCAAATCTTAACTCAAACCTACGGCCCAAAGTTCCAACTGTTTATTATTGGCGCTGGCATGGTGGGGAAATATCTCGCCCAGATGGCACAACTGCTCGACTATGAAGTTACTGTATGCGACCCAAGAAAAGAAATGTTAGACCAGTTTGAAGTTACGGGAACCCGGCTTATCAATGACATGCCTGACGACGCTGTACGCAACCACGCTCAAGATCCTGCTACTGCAGTAGTCGCCCTAACCCATGATCCGCGAATTGATGATATGGGTTTAATGGAAGCCCTAACCACTGACGCCTTTTATATAGGTGCTCTTGGTTCTAAGCGAACCAGCAGCAGTCGCCGTGAACGGCTAAAGGCATTAGATCTCACAGACGAACAAATTAATCAATTGCACGCGCCCATAGGTCTGCCTATAGGCAGCAAAACCCCACCAGAGATAGCCATCGCCATACTTGCCGAAATCACTGCTGTGCGCAAACAACAAACAACTCAAGTACACGAGCATCTAAACAAGGTGAGCGCTGGATAGATCATCTTGACCGTTGGCGCCGTTATTCTTGCTGCCGGATTCGGTCGCCGCTTCAGCGCGTTAGAAGCTGGAGCAGACAAGCGCCTACACGCCCTAGGTAGCAATACAGTAGCCCAGACCACAGTTGCAACTTACCGTCGTGTCTTTAGTCAAGTACGTGTCGTCGTGCGATCTGACGACAACAAGCTCATTAAGCAGCTAGACGATTTGGACATCGAGGCCTGTATTGCCAAAGATGCACACAAGGGAATGGGACATTCTCTTGCAGCAGGATTCCAAAACCTACCCTGGCGATTTGCATTCGTTGCGCTGTTGGATATGCCCTTTATCCTAGCATCGACCCTCAACACGATCAAAACTCACGCTCTAGAACACCCAGACAGGTTTATTCGGCCACATTACGTTGACGCGACGGGTAAACGCTCAACAGCCTTTGCTCATCCTATCGGCATACCATCACAGTATTTCTCTGAAGTTGCCGAGTCTAGTGGCGATACTGGTGCTAAGCGACTACTACAAGCCCACGTAAAGCTAGTGCTGGGGCTAGATTTCAACGACCCGGGTATCATTCAAGACATCGACGTGCCAAGCGATTTAGGCAGGGGCGCGTCCACCTAGGCGAGTGGCCCAGTCTAACTTGCTACGGCAAGATTCATAAAAGCTATGCCCAGTCGGACAACACAACTGCAAACGCGTAGCAAACTTTGTAACCACTACTTCGTCATCAACCTGTAAAGTAGTGTGCACTTGGGAGTCGCAACTCAATTGCGGTGCAGTGTCGTTAGCATGGGAGACTTTGATACGTAATTCCACATCACCGGGTACAACCAAGGGTCTCGACGTCAGTGTATGTGGAAACATCGGCACAATAACAATAGCATCGAGATTCGGATGCATGATAGGCCCCCCAGCGGACAGGGCATACGCCGTAGATCCGGTCGGGCTAGCAACAATCACTCCGTCCGAGCGCTGATTGTAAACGTACTCATCATCAATCCAGAGCTCAACCTCAATCATTTTAGCCATGCTGCCAGAATGCAGTACCACATCATTCAATGCGGTAGATTCCGCTATACATTTCCCATCGCGAAATACTCTCGCCTGCAATAGAAAGTGTTCTTCTATGATGTAGTCGCCGGTGACTATTTCGCCGAGTTGTTTTTCGAGTTGCTCCGGCGAAACCGAAGCCAAGAACCCCAGTCCACCGCGATTAACGCCTACGATGGGAACACCGGTGTCTGCTATATCTCGTGACACCCCTAGTAAGCTACCGTCACCACCCACCACCACCACTAAGTCTGCGGCGTGACCCAACTCTCGACGCGGCAGGACTTTTCTAGCGCTACTTGCGCCTGGGTTTGTAGATTGCGGAAGATATCCCGCCGTCACGTCTTCAAAAATGACCTGCACACCAAATTTCTCGAGCACAGCTTCCACAGCCAGGACCGTATCTACAATGTTGTTGTGCTGGCGACGCGCGACCACTGCAACAGTTTTAAACTCATTCGTCATAACACAGCACACTACACATCACATCGCACTGGAACAATGCCTTATACTCCTGGGCACGCTATCCATATGCACTTTTTTAAGTTGCAAATCCCAATAATCCGCATAGGCTTCGCAAATCAATCTGACTGGTGAGTTGTCATGAGCGACTTAAGCGAAACTCAGCGCATGGCCGTACGTTTCAAACAGGTGATAGCCGACGCAAATCAAACCATTCTTGCCGAGGTTTCAGCGCCGGGTGATTTGTGGCCCTTGATGCGTGAAGAAGCAAAAGTGAAAGCGACTGAAGAACCCATATTAGGGAGCTATTTTCACGCCACAATACTGAGCCACGAGAGCTTTGGCGATGCTTTAAGTTTTCGACTAGCCAGCAAATTCGACAACCCTATGTTACCCACCATGCTCATTCGAGACGTGATAGACGAAGCGCTAGCCGGTGATCCAGCCATACTTTCTGCGGCTGAAATCGACATGTTGGCGACCTACAATCGTGACCCTGCTTGTCATGACCTGTCTACACCATTCCTGTTTCTCAAAGGTTTCCATGCTCTTCAAGCTCACCGAGTTGCTCATTGGCTATGGTTTCAAGGTCGACAAACACTCGCTCAATTCTTTCAGAACCAAATTTCCGTCACCCTTGGTGTAGACATCCACCCGGCCGCTCAGATAGGTTCGGGCATTATGTTTGACCATGCAACCGGTATCGTTATCGGCGAAACTGCGGTAGTCGAAGACGACGTATCTATCTTACATTCTGTAACCCTTGGCGGCACCGGTAAACGCAGCGGTGATCGACATCCAAAAATTCGCAAAGGCGTTTTGCTCGCCGCCGGTTGCAAAATCATTGGCAACATTGAAGTTGGAAGAAATGCTAAAGTGGGTGCTGGGAGCGTAGTACTTGAAGACGTACCAGAGAATGTAACCGTCGCCGGGGTTCCGGCGAAAATTGTAGGCCAGCGACATGACCATGTACCTGCCCACATGATGGATCAAGCTATTTGCTGCGAGCCCTAGCCTAGTGCATCCATCGTTGCGAGATATTAAATAATAACCAAGGAACCAATATGACCGAGCGGCAAATTGCCCCGCCCAAGTGTCCGTCGTGCGCGCAGATTGGTCTGGAATATATTGTCAGCAGCCCAAGCAAGGAGCGCTCACGCGCAAAACAGCCTTGGTTCTACGTTGTGCATTGTGCGGCGTGTGGACACGTGTACAACACCATATCGAAACACAACTTCAGTCAACCAGTGACGCCCAACTTCGTTTTGCCTAAGCCTAGTTAGGGGCCGCCTCTGAGCATCTGCTGAAGTCTTCTATTCCTACTTTGCTCTTGTCGCAAGGCAACTTTTAGCGAGTGAATTTCTTCCCGGGTCACACGAATTTGATCCAAGTAAGCCAGCTGTTGTTGTTCAATCTTCTGACGATGACCAGCCTTCTCAGTGTTAAGTTGCTCAGAATGCAAACGAATGAGATCTTGTAAGTTCAACTTACCAGACGGACCGAACACTTCGGTTAAGCGAGTTGTTAGATCACAACTTTGTTGCGCAAGCTCATCCGCACTCACACCTCTTGTCGAAGTAGCGGTTTTTTTGTCATGTGATAGTGGGCCTAAATCGAGAACAGTGTCTGCGCTGTCTGGGTCTAGCGCCTGTAATTCAGGCTTCGAAAAGAACAGATCGTCGTCCGCCTCAACAACTGTTTTAAGTTTTAATCGGTTCCTGAAAATTCGACTCTGCAATTGCTCTATCACCCGAACATCTTGGGGCTCCCACAAGTTCACACTATGCCAAGGTACTGCACATTGACCACGAGAAGCTTGTCGAATTGGTCCTTGTCCAAGATCTAAACCCGCACCCGCTTGCTCTGCCAGATAATGCAGCGGCAAATTAAACTGCGGATCAATTTGACCATTTTCGGTAACGTTAAATAAGAAAAAAACCACGCCACGAAGATTAAAGCCGTTACCAACCACACAGTAGGCGGCACGGACAAGACTAGCAGCATGGGCATCTAATATAATTTCACCCGCGAGCAGCGCGGCGAAATCACGAAACAGCATCTCATCTTGGATGTCTTCTTCCGCCCCATACAACATGACCACTTCCTGATGGCCACTCTTAGACATATCGCTCTCCCACGCACCACACATGTGCGGTACTCGTCATCGCTTGAAACCACGCTAGTCTAGTCGTTCTTAGTCAATGGCTTGTCGACCTGTGTCACACGCTTACTCTACCGCAGCGAGGCTCGATGCTATGTCTGCGTAGCGAAAGGCTGCTCTACCTGGACCTTTATCCGCTTGCACAGGTTCTGCATAGACCATGGAATCACCTTCGATATTGCGGACGTCTACAATCGCATAGTCAACTTCATTGAGAACAAAGTGTTTACCTACTAAATACTGCATGGCGCGCCCTTCCTTAATTTGTGCACAACGACTCATTGCACAATAGCAATTAGCGAGCAATAGTAAGTATGGGGTTGTAAACAGCTCATGAGCATCGCCGAAAAATGGCGATAACCGCCACCTTACAGAAACGTATCCAATATTTTAATGTTATTTATCAACTAGTTGCGATATTTTTCTATACTGGCATATGCATTGCAACCTCAACAGTACATACAAAACACGCGCGCTAAGGGTTTACATTGAAAACACTGTTCTTGGCTTTATTGGGCTGTCTACTACTTGCTTTGGGTATTATCGGACTCATTGTTCCGATCCTTCCTGGGTTCCTATTTGTGCTCTTAGCGTTGGTCTGTTTTGCTAGGCTATTCCCTACTTTACGTAAAAACCTGAGTCGTCATCCGCGCTTTAAACGGTATTTCCAACGTCTCGATGCGGGCGCCCATTACGATGTGCTCACACGCTGTAAACTTGCTTTCTGGGCAGCGCTAGAAGCAATAGGCACTCGTCCCAAACAACGCTAACCTTGCAGGGTTACATTCATCCACGGCGATACATGAGCGTTAGCACCAAAGCATCCGAACAATCACATATACTCATCGTCGGGGCCAGCGCTTACGATCAACTGTGCCTCACCCAGTTTTGTCATGGTGACATCCACCTCAACGACAAACTCTTGCAACTTACTCAGCATTTTGGAGGATGTGGTGCAAACATCGCTTACAACTTAGCCCAGTCTTCAATAGCCTGTACCTTGCTCACCCACAGTGGTGCCCAAGATGACCAAGAACTGCTAAGGCATTGGGACAAGTATGGCATTGCATCCAGTGCCTGCCTGCGTCGCAGCGGTCAAAATACTGCCCGCGCAATTGTGCTGAGCGACCCGACCGGGGATCAACTAACCTACTTCTATCCCGGCGCAGAACTTTCTAAACACGAATGGCAGAACCATTTAGACACCCTAAGCAGCCTCACACCACCCGTTAAATTCTATGCCCAAGCGCCCTTTCCTATCGACTTAAGCATTGTGTCTATGGATTGGGTAATGCATATTTTTCCTGACGCCCTAAGAGTTTGGTGCCCTGGCCAATATGTTGACCACATGGACCGAAACAGCATTTCATACATGGCTTCCCGCGCTCACTTACTGATTGGCAATCAACACGAAATGTCCCGTCTGCGCGAACACCAAGCAGCCACAGGTGAGGATTTAAGCGGCAAAGTTTTAGTGGAGAGCCGTGGGCCGGCACCGCTACAAGTGACTTTGGCCAATGGCGAGCAACTACAGCATAAAATTCCCAACATCTCTAATCCAGTAGATCCAACCGGGTGCGGTGATGCGCTGATTGCAGGCATTATTGCCTTCATGAGTGAACACAACATTTACCACATCGAGCACCTGCTCGCCGAACAGTGGCGGCCAATCCTTGATGCAGGCGTCGCATTGGCACAACAGTGCTTAGCCCACAACGGTGCCCAACATCACTGATCCGATGCAACACCCGTCTTAGGATACTTTATCAAACAATCGCTCACACCCGGTTGCAGACAAGAAGTCCATCAGGGCGCCGCGAACGTCCTCGTCGAGACGCATATATTCTTGGCGTAGCCAATGCAAACACTTAGCCTGATAGGGAAATGGTTGCTGTACCCACTGCTGCCCATCGATGTGCGTCTGCACCGATGAGGCGCCATTTTCTATTGCCTCGGCATTGGCCAGAAGTACAGGCACATAAACTCGACCTACTTCACAGAAGATTGCTCGCAAACTCTCTGGAAGTTGGTCAGCCTCGAACCAATGCTCAGCCCTCACCTCCATGCCGGACAAGTCTTCTAACACACCAACCCAGGCAACTACCCTAGCAGCCAACTCATCCGCCACGGCCATGGGGGTTGGATCAAAGCAAGCCAATTGCGTGAGTTGCCCGTACAATCCAAAATCGCTGGCGGCTGGACGATGCCCAAACATGAACGCAGCGCTATTCATATGTTGGGCCATTAGACCCAACATTCGCTTATAACTGTCTTCTATGATTGGTGCTGTTAGATCACTGCTACCCACGACATGCAAGCGTGATATCTGCCTTTCCTTAACCAACTCGCTCATTGCAGAAATTTCTTCTTCACTCGCAGTCAGGCTTCGCCAGCGCGGCAGTATTGCGCCCGCCTTATCGATGTCTGTCTGGTAATGCCATCGATAGTGGAACATCGCCTTGGTCAACCACTCATCTGCGTAGTCTTCTAACAAGTAGTCTAGAAATCGTAACAAGGGGTGTTCAGGTATTACACTTCGCCCAGGATACAGTACCTCCAACTGACGAATAATCGGCGTTGAGTCAACTACTGCTTCGAGCACCCCATCATCGCCGGGTAAATAAAACGTCGGCAGTAGCTCGACCTTAGGCTTAGGTAAGTGTTCGGTTTGATCGGCGAACAACCCACCCAACAGCAACTGATAGGGAATACGTCGATAACGCAAGATCCCTAGCATCTTCCTAGTGTACGGAGATCCTGGCGCCCCACGTAAAGTAATCGACTGGCTCATATTCACTCTTCTTGTATTTGAGGTATATTCGATTCTGAGCTTAACCAGCTCTCCAACCCAATACCAGGAACACAAATGCCCAACTTAGATTGGTTAACTGATATACCACGTACTACGCTGGGGCACTGGCCCACGCCACTAGAACCGTTACCTAACCTCTCTGGAGAACTTGGCGGGCCAACTATTTGGCTGAAGAGAGACGACTGCACAGGACTCGCCACCGGTGGCAACAAAACCCGTAAGCTCGAATATCTCATAGGAGCTGCCATCGCTGACCAAGCAGATACGATTATCACCTTCGGGGCTGTGCAATCCAATCACGCGAGACAAACCGCTGCCGCCGCAGCCAAGGCTGGCTTAGACTGTCATCTTATTCTCATACGGCTCGTTGCACATTCATCACAAAACTATGAAAGTGGCGGAAACATACTGCTCGATTCTCTGTTTGGCGCCCACCTACACTTTCTAGATGCGCACGAAGATGTCAAAGCCTATACAAAAAACCTACTGGCGCAGCTCACAGCATCAGGAAAAAAAGTGTATAGCATCCCAACAGGCGGCTCTAACCATTTAGGTGCACTGGGTTATGTGCAGTGTGCTCGGGAAATCATCGAGCAATGTGAAGCACAAAAAATAAGCGCAAACACCATTATTCACGCCTCTTCATCTGCCGGCACTCAGGCAGGGTTGCTGTTTGGTCTAGCTTGTTTGAATGCCCAAACTCGTGTCGTAGGCATCAACGTCTATCACTCAGACCCGCGCAGCCTACATAAAGCTGTGACTGCATTGGGTTCAACTTTAGTGGAGCACTATGGAGACCTAGCTGAGGTTAAATCCCCAGGACAGGTCGAAATCAACCACGCCTACTTTGGCGAAGGTTATGGCCAACCTACAGCAGAAACCATACAGGCAATTCACACCGTGGCAGAATCCGAAGGCATTTTGTTCGACCCGGTGTATTCCGGCAAAGCCCTGACGGCGACAATTGACCAAATCAACATCGGCAACTTCTCGGATGAACAAGACATCATTCTCATCCACACCGGAGGTGCTGTGGTACTCAATGTGTATAACCAGGCACTGGGAATCTCTGATTAATTATCGTTTTCTCAGAGATTCCCTCGGCTATAAATAACCAAAGAATTTCAGGTCTTGTAAAAACCACGGGGTAAATTGTTCGGGTTGCTCGTCCAACCAGCTTTCTAAGGCGCCTAATTCAATATACTGAGTGGCAATCACCTCTTTTGGATCTGATTTTATATCACCATCAAAGACACCGCTGAAGGCCTGTTGTATTTCTCGATCTTGTTTACCATCCATGACCAACTCGACTTTCCTAACTTCGGATACCGGCGAAAGCACAACGCCGTGCACACCCAGTTCTTCAACAAGCCCACGAACAGCAGCCTGAATAAAGGTTTCTCCAGGTAGCAGATGTTCACCAACGCTGTGATCCCACAGACCTGCATACAGGTCCTTATCCAAGGCACGATGCTGGATAAGCAGTTGGCCCTGGCTATTGAACAGAAACACCTGCGCCGCTTTATGCCACAGCCCGCGCGCGTGTACTTCATCACGCGGCACTTGTACCAGTAACGCTCCGTGCTCATCAAAGGTCTCGAATAGCTCCATCTTTCTAGTTACCGAGTTTCTAGTTACCAAAGTTTTTGTGATTTGGGTTATGCTGTTCCTCTCAATCCGTTACAAGCGTACAAATATATGTCTCAAACGAAGAGTGTACCCACGTATTGTCGTATCTGTGAACCCCAATGTGCACTTGTCGCTGAAGTACTTGTGCCATCACCTGGCGAAACGGAAAAAATCATAAAGCTGCGCCCGGATAGCAACCATCCTATCCACAAAGGCTTTGCGTGCCATAAGGGTCTGAACTTTGTTGAATTACACAATGACCCCGATAGGCTCAATTATCCACAGGTTCGCACTAACGCTAAATCGAGCCACGAGCCTAAATTTGAGACGGTTAGCTGGGACACTGCTATACAATCTGTTGCCGAGCGAATTAACACCCTACAACAACAACACGGTAGCGACGCCCTGGGGTTCTACATCGGCAACCCTTCTGCATTCAACAGCACAGGTCGTGAAGCGGCTAGAAAATTTGCCACCAGTCTCGGTGCTAAATACATGTTCGGTTCCGGCACCCAAGACTGCACGAATAAATTCGCCGCTTCCGAAGGCATCTTTGGCACCGCCAACTTGCATCCACTACCCGATTATAAACACACCCAGTATCTCCTCAGTATCGGTTCAAATCCGAAAATTTCCCATGCCTCGTTTGTGCACATGAGCGATCCGATGGGCGCCTTACGAAATATTGTATCTCGCGGCGGCAAAGTTGTTCATATCAATCCGCGCAATATCGAATCTGCAACCAAGAAAACTGGCAACGCGGTGCAGATTAAACCCGACACCGATGTCTATTTACTGGCTGCGCTACTTCACAGCATCCATCGACAAGGCCTTCATGATCAAGCTTGGATAGAAAAACACGCGCATAACGTCGATGCATTGTGGGATTTTGTTCAAGACTATCCTGCGGCACTGGTCGCTGACGTGGTGGGCATATCTGCGAGTGAAATTGAAACCATCGCCACAGAATTTGCCCAAGCTCAAGGGGCCAGCATTCATATGTCTACCGGGGCGAATATGGGGCGCCAAGGCACCTTTGCTTACTGGTTGGTGCAAATGATGAGCTTAGTCACCGGAAACTTAGGACGCCGGGGTGGCAACATCTACTCACCTGGATATTTCGCCGCAGCGACTGTGGGCAAGCCCAAACAAGCTGATCCATTTTTTGACAGCGAATTCGGTGAAATGCGCCGTATTGCCGGTAGCCTACCTGGAAATCTATTAGCCGATCACATCGAAGCAGGACTCGTCAAGGGTCTGGTTTGCATGTCTGGCAACCCCGTGTTGTCTATGGCCGGAGAAAGCCGTCTCAAGGACGCCTTTGCCAAACTCGAATTCATGTTGGTGGTGGACATTTATCCTAACGCCACCTCTCTATATGCAGACTATTTATTACCAGCAACAGATTGGCTAGAACGCCCTGATATAAATTCTGTATCCCTGGGACTGCAGCCAGAACCCTATGTCCAATATACTCCCGCAGTAGTCTCGCCTCAGTTTGAGCGAAGACCAGAATGGCAGATATTTGCTGGTATTCAACAAGCGCTGGGGCTGCCTAACTTGCTGGATGATCCTGCTTCAGACCCTATGGCACGAACCATTCGCCAGCTTGCAGCTTGCGGCATTAACCTTGAACAACTGACTTCTTCAACCAGCAATACCATCTGTTTAGAGGAACCGGATCCTGACCAACTGTTTGGAATCGGTGTTCAGCTAAAGGATGCTCGAGCAGATTGTATGCCCGCCATTATCGTCAAAGGTATACCCACCTGCACCGAAATTTTCCAACAACTGCAAGACGAAGACGAGCACACTTATAAGCTCATTACCCTACGAACCAACTACATGGTGAACAGTTGGTTACATAACCTACCTGCGCTAAAACGCAAGCAAGCATTAGACAACCCCTTGCACCTCCACCCCCAGGATTTACAACAGCTGGCGTTGTCCGAGGGAGAAGAAGTAGAAGTGTCTTCTGCACACGGCAGAATTATAGCCAAGGTTGTTGAAGATAAAGACTTACGTCCGGGCGTGGTAGCCATGACACATGGATGGGGACATGCCAACAACCCACGCCTAAGTCTGGCTAGTAACCACCCTGGCACCAATGTAAATACCTTGTTACCCAGTGGTGCTGGTAGCTACGATCCGCTAAGCAATATGTCGTTCATGACCGGTATCACCGTCAACATCACAGCAACAGCGTAAGCCTCATGGCTGTAGGGCAGTACTGAGTCCAGAATATTTGGGTTGATCGTTTGATTAACCACGGTTTGTCGAAGATGTTCGGCCAACCCCGGTCGCTGAAGAGAAATATCTCCATTGCGTAATCCATGAACCAATAACCAGCGTAGCTCCTGTAGCGAACCTTCGCTGTCGAGCGAAACTTTGCTAAGCGAAACTTTGCTATCGAGCAACCTGCTTAGCCTAGTGAGTTCTTCATCGCGTGCAACGCTTCCAACTTGCTGATCGCGCAACACAATATCTAACGAATTTCCTGCCACGCGGGCTAAGAAATTTGTTCTTCCCTGAGTTTGCTGCATGACGTCATCGCGTAAAAAATCTCGCACACTGGTCAGCAATTCATCAGTTCTAGGCATGTCTAAATTCGCCGTAGCAAGCTCCGCATCGACTAGTGTCACTCCACCAGGAATAAGCAAATTCACACAATCGACCTGACATTCAGACGAACGTCGGCCTATTGCAGGCCGCTCAACTGTTTTGTCAGGACCCGTGCGATAATGTTCAGCCATACCCAGACAACCTATCGCCCACCAAAACGAACCGAATACTTCCCAGAATTTCACGCGCTGTCGATCGACTACTACGCCTGTGACACTTTCGTATCCGGCAAATAAATCTTCATAGCGACCAAACCCTCCTACCGGCAAGTCAGATCGTCCAAAGCGCCACGAGTTTGTACAGATCCAGCCTAGATCGCGCATGGGATCGCCAATATGTGCAACTTCCCAATCTAATACCGCCACTACGCCCTGGGCTGCAAACATGATGTTGCCATTGCGGAAATCGTTATGCACTAGCGCAGGCTCAAACCCTTCGGGAATATTGTCTAGTAACCATCGTCCTGCATAGTCAATCATGGGCTGTGCGGTAGCAAACAACTTGTACCGATCCCAAGTTTGGTGCACATAGTCATACGGGCTGATGATCTCTAGCTTTCTATCTAAACCCGTCGCCTGTAAGTCTATGGCATGGATCTTCGCTAAAATTTCTCCACATAGAAAGGCAAGCTTCGGTCGGATCGCAGCTAATTCTGTTGAACGCACCACCCGCGCACCCAGCGTAATTCCGTCTAGCCACTGCATGATAAACCCATCGCCGAGATCGTCAGCGTCGCTAAGAACGTGGAACACTTCGGGCTCTGGCACACCGGCTGCACGCGCACTAGACATCAATAGGGCTTCAGTCGCCAATCCAGGATGGCCAGGAGAAACCTCCACCACCTCACCACCCGGAGCGCGTCGTAAAGCTAAGGACATCTCGCCCTGGGTTGTTTCTATGTTTAGCTGATAGGTCTCTTGGCTTGCCCCTCCGGAAAGCCTTTCCGCCGAAACCAACCGCGTATATCCATCAATGTGCTTACTCAGACATACTTTTAGTTTCTCATTAAAGGAGGTCACTAGTTAGCTTCCCGAACCCCTTTAGGTGCTTGTTGTTTCATGAAGCCAAACATATACCCAGCCACCCGACGCATCTGAATTTCCTCGGCACCCTCTGTTATGCGGTAGCGCCGATGATGGCGGTAGATATGCTCAAAGGGTTTGTGCCGCGAATAGCCCAATCCGCCATGCACCTGCATTGCTCTGTCGGCAGCATCACAACACAAGCGATTGGCCGTGTAATTACACATGGAGACTTTATCTGAAACTGAAAAAGCACCATAGGTGTCCATTTGCCAAGCAGTTTTATGGATCAACGCGCGCAACATCTCGCATTGAGTTTGTAACTCTACCAGTGGGAACTGAATACCTTGATTGGTAGACAGCTTCTTACCAAACGGTGCACGCTCCCCAGCATATTTAACAGATTCACTAATGCAATATTGCGCCGCGCCTAAGGATGACGCCGCTTGGCGAATGCGGTTTTCGTTAAAGAAGTGCTGAACTACCCCTAAGCCTCTACCTTCGCCACCAAAGACAGCCTCAGCAGATACACGCACATCTTTTAGCGACACACGACCATGGTCGGTTGGCATGTTAAACGTCCACAACATCTCTTCAAGCTTGAAACCTTCTGCATCGGTGGGCGTCAAGAAAGCTGTAATACCGTCTCCGTCGCCTGCTTTGCCACTGGTTCTCGCAAAGATCAAATCGTACTTGGCTTTGTGAATACCTGTATTCCAGGTTTTTGCACCGTTTATTACCCACTCGTCACCATCACGTACTGCGCTGGTTTCCATATGGGTGGCATCCGAACCATGTTCTGGCTCGGTGATACCAAAGGCAAATCCGCGCCGCCCTTCTGCAAGATCATCAATCCACTCTGATTTTTGGTTCTCGGTACCGTAGGTGATCATTAGCATCAACCCTACATTGTTGCCAACAATCGAATGCTCATTCTGAAGATCGTTGTGTAAACCCAGGCCTAAGCCTGCCAAGTGTTCGCGTATGATGGCCATACCTAAATTTGTGCCTGCTTGCCCTCCATACTCCTTGGGTAAGGCATAGCGGTAATGCCCTGCGGCATCTGCAAGGCGTTTGGCGGCATGCAACAGCCTTTCCCATTCCTCATTGGGCAAGCCTTCTCGATGCCAATCGGTACGGGCATCTTCCCGACGGTGATCAAAGAATCGATTATTATCATTTTCCATCTGTAACGGCATGATTTCTGATTCAATGAACGCATCGAGTTCACTGAGATAGTTTTGCATTTCTTGTGGAATATCAAAATTCATCTGATTACCCTTCACCTTTGAATTACTGGTTAACTATTTAACTTCCAAGCCCCATTCAATCATGCCTTGCATAAACAATAGGTAATCGGGCTCTGAATAACTGCTTTGAGTATGCCCCATGGCATTGAAGAGAACTCGACCTGCCTCTACGTTATGCCACCATACAATGGGATGGTCCTTTCCCATGGCGCCATCTTCTGGGTCGTAACTGTTTTCATCCAGACTCACCAGCACGTTGGTGTTTTGCCGCGGGCTGATATCAAAATTATACCATTCGTCCGCCCTTTGCCATTGAGAAGACAGATGCCGGGTTGCCGGGTGCTTTAGATTTTCAACCGTGAGTGTGGCTTGCTGTATATGTTGTCGCATTGGGTGATTCACAAACTTCGTACGTATCACCTCTTGCGCATACCAACGCCACTCCAAGTTACTGGCGTCACCAGCGGCATGAAGAGCGATTAGGGTGCCTCCTTTTTCAACATACTCTCGTAATGCTAAACGTTGCGATGCCGTCCACGTTGTGCCGCTTTTATGACTCAGGATAACGAGTCGAAAGCGGGCCAAATTGTCCGCTGTGAAGTAGGCGCCATTTTCCGTATGGAAGAACTGCCAACCATTTTCACTGGCCAATGAATCAAACATTTGGGTGGCTGCTGCAATGGCTTGGTGATGCCTAAAGCCATTGGTTTTAGAAAAACTCAAAATTGGAACGGTACCTAGCTCTTTTACTAGCGGAGCCGCTACTTGGTCTAATACAGGATCGAAAAACATTTGCGGCTGATTGAAGGCGGCCCAAATATAGACTCTACCTTGGTAAGCTAGAATTCCAATCCCTATCAGTAATACCAACATAATCCACTTTTTCAATTCGACTGCTCCGATGGGCGGACTAGAGATTACCCGCCCTTAACTGATCAACCGCATAGTTGGCAGCGCGGGCGGTCAAAGCCATGTAAGTCAGAGAAGGATTCACACATGATGCCGATGTCATACACGCACCATCAGTGACAAATAGGTTTGACGCGGCATGCACTTGGTTATGGGCATTGAGTACCGAAGATCTTGGGTCTGCGCCCATGCGGGCGGTACCCATTTCATGGATAGCAGCACCACCGACCATGGGCAGATCGTATGGAACTACCGTGGACGCCCCTGCCTTATGCAACATCTGCTGTGCTTGTTGGATGATGTCTATGCGTTGTTTGCGTTCGTTCTCTCCAAAACTAAAATTGAACTGCACCTGGGGTATGCCGAAACGGTCCACCTTTGATGGGTGTAGTTGCATGTTGTTGTGCGCGTAGGGCAACACCTCGCCAAAGCCTCCTAGTTGGAAAAGCCATGGACCCGGTTGACGAACTTGGTGTTTAAAGTCGGCGCCAAAGCCTGGCAATATTTTTGACATGTCCTCCCAACTCAAGCGACGAGCCCTACCTTGGTACCCATAACCGCGGGAGAAATCTACATCCTGCTGCGCACCGAGATTCCGAAAACGAGGTATGTAAATGCCGTTAGGTCGATACCCATAGGGATAATATTCTTCAAAGCCTGGAAAGATAGCTTGGGCGCCAGCCGCATAGGTGTGATCCATCATATACCGACCCAAGGCGCCACTTTGATTGGCAAATGCCCTAGAGCTACCGCTCTGCCTGGAATTCAACAAAATCTGGGTGCTGCCTACAGTAGAAGCACACAAAAAAACTATCTTCGCGCGCAGCTTATATCGCTCTTTAGTTTCAGTATCAATGACTCTAACGCCAACCACTTTTTTTACGTTGGAATCATATTCAAGACTTTCGACCAACGAATTAGCCCGCAGGCTAAGCCGTCCTGTTTTATCTGCGGCTGGTAAAGTACTCGACAAGGAACTGAAATACGAACCCGTGGAACAGCCTCGATGGCAGGGTCCACAGTAATGACACGGCGCCCTTCCTGGCAACGGTTCTGTTAATGTCGCGGTACGGCCAATGGTCATCAACCGACCTGCATAGTTTGTCGCTATGGATTTAGCCACATGATCTTCTAAGACGTTCATGTGCATCGGCTTTTGAAATTCACTGTCTGGCAAATGCGCAAGCCCTAATGCTTCGCCACTCACCCCTATGAAACGCTCGACATAACTATACCAAGGCGCAATATCTTCGTATCGAATCGGCCAGTCGACAGCAATGCCTTCTTTCTTGTTGGCTGCGAAGTCTAGATCGCTCCAACGATAACACTGTCTTGCCCACAACAATGAACGCCCACCCACAACGTCAGCCCTGACCCAGTGAAATGGCTTAGCTGCATCATAATCATATGGGTTGAGCCGATCATTGTTCCAAAAGTGACGCGTAGTTTCGTCGAAAGCGTATGAGGTGGATTGAATCTGGTAGTCATCTTCGTACAGTGTTCTTGGCGTCAAGCCGTGATGAGCGACCTCCCATGGCGGTTGATGCTCACCGACGTAACCACTGCCATGTTGCAAGGGTTTACCGCGTTCAAGCAGGAGAACCTGTAGGCCTTTCTCTGTAAGTTCTTTTGCAGCCCAGCCGCCGCTAATGCCAGAACCCACAACAATGGCATCAATTTCCTGGGTAGTTTCTAGCTTGACCATTGTTTGCCTACCTCCGAAAATTTGTAGTATCCATCGTAGTGGCCCGGCATGGGCACATAACTTCGTTCAATCGTCGCACCCACCTCAGAGGTGTAATAGCCCACAACTGCTAACTCTTTTATGCTTGCAAAAAAGTCGCCTTCACCAAAGTCACGAAACATGTCCATCATCGCAGGTTGTTGAGCCCTACTTTCTGCCTCACTCAGTAATTTGACCTGCTGGCGTTCGTCTAGCTCAAGAAACCGCACGCCGGCCCCGTTCAGGGCCGCCGCCTGCAACGCGTCGATACCGTGCAAGAAAGTTTGTCGTTCTGCCTCGCTGAACCAAGTGGTTACCACATAGTCGACAAACTCTCCCACGCCGGCCTGCATCGCGCTCGGAGTGTCGGTCTGGGGAATAATCAGATCTACCACCCGATAGGCTATCTCTCGCTGCTCAACAGTGCCTATCGCTTGTTCCACCTTTCTTTCAGCAAGGGGCACTCTAAGCGCTTGCTGACAGGCTGGCGATAGTCCGCTACCCAAAACCAGGGCTAGCCCTTTAACCAAATCTCTTCTATGCATTTTTTCCTCGATATTTGTCCATTGCCCACAGGCCTATGAAAATAGGGAACAAAATCACTGGAATAATGGCAACAAGCTGAAATGATTCAACCGATGCCACACGAATCACCTGCGCGAGTTGTTCCCCCTGTAGAGCCTGCAGGGCAACAATCCCACCTGCAGCCTCTAACTTCGACTCATCGAAAACTTGCCCCATAAGCGGTAGTACAAACTGCGTGGCCATACCGCCTGCAAACCCAGTGATACCTAAAAACAGAGCTCCTCCGCCTGGATAACGTTCAGATATATTGCCAAGCATGGTTGGGTATAAGTAACAAACGCCCACACCCCACACGGTGGCGGCAGCAAACGCCAACAAAGGTGAATCTGCAATACTTAAAAAATACAATCCGAAAGCGGCTGCAACACAACTGAACGCCAACAAGCCAGTAGATGAAATCTTAGCCACTATCGGCCCGGCAAAGTGGCGCATCACAAACATCAAGGCGCTGACATAGATCAATACCCATATACCTGGCATGCCAACCACATTCGACAAAGCCAAGTCTACCCACTGACCAGGGGCAAGCCCTGTGGTGACCGTACCCATCATACAAAACAACCAAATAAAGAATCCTGGCGAGCGTCTTAACTCTGCAAACATATCGCCATAACTCTTGCCGCTGGCAACGCGCTGCGTAACAGGGAATTCAACGCTAAACG
>QIGT01000515.1 GCA_003230835.1 Gammaproteobacteria bacterium | reverse complement strand
AAAATGGCCAAAGAGAAATTTGAGAGGACGAAGCCACATGTGAATGTGGGCACGATTGGACACGTAGACCATGGCAAGACGACGCTGACAGCGGCGTTGACAAAGGTTTGTGCGGAAGCCTATGGAGGAGAGTTTCGCGACTTTGCTCAGATTGATAATGCGCCAGAAGAAAGAGAGCGCGGTATCACGATAGCGACTTCGCATGTTGAGTACGAATCAGGTACGCGGCACTACGCGCACGTTGACTGTCCTGGACACGCAGATTACGTAAAGAACATGATCACGGGTGCAGCGCAGATGGATGGTGCGATCTTAGTGGTATCTGCTGCTGATGGTCCGATGCCACAAACCCGCGAGCACATTGTGCTTTCTCGTCAAGTTGGCGTACCGCGCATTGTTGTATTCATGAACAAAGCAGACATGGTTGATGACGATGAGTTGTTAGAGCTGGTAGATATGGAGATCAGAGAACTGCTTGATCAGTACGAATTTCCAGGCGACGATACGCCGATCGTCATTGGCAGTGCGTTGAAAGCATTGGAAGGAGACGAGGCGCATATAGCAAAAGTCAAAGAGCTGGTAGAAGTACTAGACACGTATATTCCGGAGCCGGACAGAGCGGTTGATCTGCCGTTTTTGATGCCGATAGAAGATGTGTTTTCGATCTCTGGTCGAGGCACGGTAGTGACGGGTCGAATCGATCAAGGCGTGGTTAATGTCGGCGACGAGATTGAGATTGTGGGCATCAAAGATACCATGACCACGACGTGTACCGGTGTTGAGATGTTCCGCAAGCTGCTAGATGAAGGCCGAGCAGGAGAGAACGTTGGGGTATTGTTGCGCGGTACGAAGCGAGAAGAAGTCGAACGAGGCCAGGTGTTGTGTAAGCCTGGAGCGATCACGCCGCATACGAAGTTTGAAGCAGAAGTGTATGTGTTGAGTAAAGATGAAGGCGGTCGTCATACGCCGTTTTTCAAAGGCTATCGACCGCAGTTTTACTTTCGCACCACGGATGTGACGGGAGCGTGTGAGTTACCTAAAGATGTAGAGATGGTGATAGCGATGGATGATGGGTTGCGTTTTGCGATCCGCGAAGGCGGCCGCACGGTGGGTGCAGGTGTTGTGGTTAAGGTGATTGAATAAGCAGTAGATCGTAATTAGGCCAGTGGCTCAATTGGTAGAGCAGCGGTCTCCAAAACCGCAGGTTGGGGGTTCGATTCCCTCCTGGCCTGCCAGCTTTCCTACGATCTTGGGAAAACAGACAGACAAGGTGATGTGTTGAGTACAAATACTGAAACCACAACCGGCAACGCGCTCGATTGGCTTAAGTGGCTAATTGTTATGGCGCTGCTAGGTGGTGGTGTATATGGCAATTGGTACTACCAGGATGAGTCGTTATTCATTCGTGTTCTCGGCATGCTTGCTGTTGCCGGTGTTGTTTTGTTTATTGCTATTCAAACAGAGCGTGGACACAACACCTGGAATTTGATCAAAGAGTCGCGTAGTGAAATACGGCGGGTAGTTTGGCCGAGTCACCAAGAAACAACCCAGACCACGTTGGTGGTTCTGGCGCTGGTATTGGTTTTCGCCCTCATACTTTGGGCGCTAGACTCGTTGCTGAGTTGGCTCGTAAGTTCGGCAATCGGATAGGGACGCAGACAACAACATGTCAAAAAAATGGTTCGTAGTGCATGCGTATTCTGGTTTTGAAAAAAACGTCGCACGCGCCTTACAAGAAAGGATAGATCTGTCGAAATTTGGCGATTGCTTTGGCGAAATACTCGTCCCTACTGAAGAAGTGGTCGAAATGCGTGCCGGTCAAAAGCGCCGCAGTGAGCGAAAGTTTTTTCCTGGCTACGTGTTAGTGGAAATGGAGCTGAACGATGACACTTGGCATTTGGTCAAAGAAACGCCTAGGGTCATGGGTTTTATTGGTGGCAAGATAGATCAACCTGCCCCGCTCACAGACAAAGAAGCCGCCGCTATACTAGATCGAGTTGCGGCGGGTAGTGAGAAAGCAACACCCAAGACGGTGTTTGAGCCTGGAGAAATTGTTCGGGTGGTAGATGGGCCGTTCAATGATTTCAGCGGTGTGGTTGAGGAAGTCAACTACGAAAAGAACCGCCTTAATGTGGCGGTTACGATATTTGGTCGATCCACACCGGTTGAGTTGGACTTTGGTCAAGTAGAAAAAGGCTGATTTAGAGCGGACTTAAAAGAGATAGAGAAATTTCTATTTCGTAACTAAAGGGGAGTGTATGGGCATCTTGAGTGTCCGCACGTTTGAACCCGCAAGGAGATGAGACAACGTGGCTAAGAAAGTAGAAGCCTATATCAAACTGCAGGTACCTGCAGGCGCAGCAAATCCTAGCCCTCCGGTGGGCCCAGCATTGGGTCAGCACGGCGTGAACATTATGGATTTTTGTAAGGCGTTCAATGCTCAAACTCAATCCGTGGAGCAAGGCTTACCTATCCCTGTGGTTATCACGGTTTATACAGACCGCAGTTTTACTTTTATTACCAAGACGCCTCCAGCGGCAGTGTTATTGCGTAAAGCCGCTAAGATTCAAAAAGGCAGTGGTACGCCGAACACAGTTAAAGTGGCCAAGGTCACCCGCGCTCAGCTTGAAGAAATTGCGCAAATGAAAATGCCTGACCTAACCGCGGCAGATATGGATGCAGCGGTGCGTACCATCGCGGGTACGGCGCGAAGCTCGGGTATTGACGTAGAAGGGGTTGTATAAATGGCTAAGCTCACAAAGCGTCAGCGTGTATATGCTGAAAAAATCGAAATCGATAAAAACTATCCCATCGACGAAGCGGTCGTATTGCTCAACGAGTTGTCGCAAACGAAGTTCAAAGAGTCTTTCGACGTTTCTATCAACTTAGGTGTCGATCCGCGCAAATCAGATCAAGTTGTTCGTGGCGCAACCACATTACCTCACGGTAGAGGTAAAAATATTCGTGTGGCGGTTTTCACCAGCGGCGACAATGCAGAGGTGGCTAAAGCTGCCGGTGCTGACAAGGTTGGTCTCGATGACTTAGCGCAAGAAGTGAAAGGCGGTACGTTAGACTTCGATGTGGTGATTGCCACGCCTGATGCCATGCGTGTGGTAGGACAGTTGGGTAAGGTTTTGGGGCCACGGGGTTTAATGCCAAACCCAAAAACCGGCACGGTTACACCAGATGTCGAAACCGCGGTTAAGAATGCGAAAGCGGGCCAGGTGCAGTTTCGTACTGACAAGGCCGGCATCATTCATGGCAGCGTAGGCCAAGTTGGCTTCGAGGTTAAGGCGATTAAAGAAAATCTTGAAGCGTTGATGGTAGACCTTAGAAAATCTAAGCCAGCCACAGCGAAAGGCATTTATTTAAAGAAAGTGACGCTGTCTACGACCATGGGTCCGGGCATCGTCATCGACCAAGGGTCATTAGACATTTAGTCGTAAACAAGAAATTGAATTTGAAGACCCAACCTCAGTGATGAGGGTGGGGTCGTCAAAAACCGTGAGGAAAAGTACGCCAGATGGAATATCCGGCGTGACTTTTTTAATAGGCCGTAACCTCACGTAGACGGCGGGCTGTTGTAAAACAGTAGGGTTAGTTCAGGTTAACTGGCTGACATAGTCTTCGAAGTAACTAGGTAGTGAGACTGCCTTGAGCTAGCGGAGAATGGTTCTCGCCGAAGTATTTCGCATGGGGCGAAATGCTTATATAGCAACGTATGTTTCTGGTCTTTGGCTGGTTCATACAAAAAGGAGAAGCAAGTGGCATTAAGGCTCGAGCAAAAGCAACAAATTGTTGCCGAAGTGAATGAGATTGCCGCATCTGCTTTGTCGGCAGTGGTTGCAGACTACCGTGGTCTAACTGTCTTGCAAATGACGCAAATGCGTTCGAAAGCACGTGAGACAGGCGTTTATTTGCGAGTAGTGCGCAATACGTTGGCGAAAAGAGCCGTAGAAGGTACCGACTATGCATGCCTAGAAGAGGTATTCATTGGTCCAAGCCTATTGGCGTTTTCTATTGAAGACCCCGGTTCTGCTGCACGTTTGTTGAAAGACTACGCGAAGCAACATGACGCCCTTGAGGTGAAGGCATTATCTATTGGTGGAGAGATGCTCGGTGCAGATCAGCTTGATCGCATCGCACTACTCCCCACTTTGGATATCGCCCGCTCGTTGTTGCTCGCAGTAATGCAGGCTCCCGTGATCAAGCTGGCGCGTACTTTGAACGAAGTACCCGGAAAAATTGTTCGCGTGTTGGCTGCTGTCGCAGATCAGAAAAAAGCGGAGGACTAATCCTTAGCCAAAGGGTTGTCCACAGGCTCAAGTTATTTTAGGAGATTATTGAAAATGGCATTGTCTACAGACGATATTTTAAACGCCATCGCAGAGATGAGTGTTATGGAAGTGGTTGCACTGGTTGAATCCATGGAAGAAAAATTCGGCGTGTCCGCTGCCGCCGCTGTTGCAGTTGCACCCGCTGCTGCTGCTGACGCTGGCGCAGCTGCTGAAGAGCAGAGTGAATTTGACGTGATTCTAACTGGTCCAGGTGAAAAGAAGGTCAACGTGATCAAAGCTGTACGCTCGATCACCAGCCTAGGCTTGAAAGAAGCCAAAGCTTTGGTTGACGAAGCACCTTCCGCCGTAAAGGAAGGTGTGTCTAAGGAAGAAGCTGAAGACTTGAAGAAACAGCTGGAAGAAGCCGGCGCATCAGTTGAGCTTAAGTAGCTGCAAATATTGCAAATATTGCAAATAGTGCCTCGATTACACGATCGATTGCAGAGCTTAAGCACAACTGTGCCAACGACAGGCTGGTCCCTGCGGGCCGCGGTGAGCGATCATCACGGTGCGACGGCACTGGCCTTTTGTGGTTGGCCACTTGTTTACAAGTGGCCAGTCGCACCTTTAACTCGCGAATGCATCGCTTAACAAGCGTGGGAGAATCGCATGGCGTATAGCTTTACTGAAAAGAAGCGTATCCGAAAGGATTTTGGCAAGTTGTCCGAATCTATGGAATTACCTTACTTACTGGCCATCCAGGTAGATTCGTATGGTAAATTTCTACAAGTAGACAAGGATGCAAAAAGTCGGGCTGAGTCTGGATTACATGCCGCATTCCGATCGGTTTTCCCGATTGTGAGCTATTCCGGTAGCGCTGCTCTAGAGTATGTTGACTATCGCCTCGGCGAGCCAGCCTTTGATGTTAAGGAATGTACCTTGCGCAGCATCACCTATGCCGCACCTTTGCGAGTGAAAGTGCGACTGATCATTTATGATAAAGAGTCGTCTAACAAAATCGTCAAGGACGTTAAAGAACAAGAAGTGTACATGGGTGAAATTCCGCTCATGACCAGCAATGGTACGTTTGTTATTAACGGCACTGAGCGAGTGGTTGTGTCGCAACTCCACCGTTCACCCGGCGTGTTCTTTGATCACGACCGAGGTAAAACCCACTCCTCAGGAAAGTTGTTGTATAACGCGCGGGTTATTCCCTATCGCGGTTCTTGGTTAGACTTTGAGTTTGATCCTAAAGACTGCGTTTTCGCGCGCATCGATCGTCGCCGCAAACTCCCTGCAACGATCATTTTGCGTGCCTTAGAATTTACCAGCGAACAGATACTCGAAACTTTTTTCGAAGCCAACACCTTCTTTATTAAGAGTGGAAAAGTATCTGCCGATCTGATTCCAGAACGTATGCGTGGTGATGTTGCTTCGTTTGATATCAAAGACAAAAAAGGTAAATTGATCGTTGAGTCGGGTCGTCGTATTACGCCTCGTCACGTTCGCGTGCTCGAAGAAACGGGTATGAAAACACTTGATGTGCCGCCAGAATATTTGCTCGAGAAAGTTACCGCAAAAGATCTGATTGATGAGTCGACAGGTGAGGTGGCTATCCCCTGTAACTCCATCATTACTGAAGAAGTGTTAGAGCAGTTATTCGAATTGAAGATTAAGAAGCTTCAAACCATCTACACCAACGATCTCGATTGCGGGCCTTTCATCTCTGACACCTTACGTATTGATCCTTCTCGAAGTAAGCTCGAAGCGCTGGTTGAGATCTATCGCATGATGCGTCCTGGTGAGCCGCCGACGAAAGAGGCAGCTGAAAACTTGTTTAAAAACTTGTTTTTCTCCGGTGAGCGTTATGACCTTTCAGCCGTGGGCCGCATGAAATTCAATCGTCGACTAGGTCGTGAAGCGATCAAAGGCGAAGGCATACTTGGTGCCGCCGATATTGTTGAAGTTCTGCAGACGCTACTCAACATACGTAACGGC
This sequence comes from Gammaproteobacteria bacterium, assembly GCA_003230835.1. GTDB lineage: Bacteria > Pseudomonadota > Gammaproteobacteria > Pseudomonadales > Azotimanducaceae > UBA4421. Next base: position 10,438 of record QIGT01000515.1, on the reverse strand, counting down.
AAGGGCTCGGTAGATGATATCGATCACTTGGGTAATCGCCGGGTTCGTTCTGTTGGAGAAATGGCTGAAAACCAATTTCGCGTAGGTCTAATTCGCGTTGAGCGGGCTGTTAAGGAACGTCTCAGTTTGGCGGAATCTGAAGGTTTGATGCCTCAGGATATGATCAACGCCAAACCAGTGGCAGCGGCCATCAAAGAATTTTTTGGCTCGTCACAACTTTCCCAGTTCATGGATCAAAATAACCCATTGTCTGAGGTGACTCACAAGCGACGTGTTTCTGCTCTCGGGCCTGGTGGTCTAACGCGTGAACGCGCCGGGTTTGAAGTACGTGATGTTCACCCAACACACTACGGTCGTGTGTGCCCAATTGAAACGCCTGAAGGTCCGAACATTGGCCTGATTAATAGTTTGGCCACCTATGCGCGAACTAATCACTACGGCTTCTTAGAAACGCCATATCGTAAAATCATCGATGGTGTAGTAACCAGCGAAATTGAGTATTTGTCAGCCATTGATGAAGCGAATTATGTGATCGCTCAGGCCAGTGCGCCGATTGGCAAAGATGGCAAGTTCGACACCGATTTGGTTGATGTTCGTCATCAAAACGAGTTTACAAAAACAGCCCCAGAAAATGTGAACTACATGGACGTGTCGCCGAAGCAGGTCGTTTCGGTTGCCGCATCGTTGATTCCGTTCTTAGAGCACGATGATGCCAACCGAGCTTTGATGGGTTCCAACATGCAACGCCAGGCTGTTCCTACCCTACGCGCTGAAAAGCCTTTGGTGGGTACTGGAATGGAGCGAGATGTTGCACGCGACTCGGGTGTCTGTGTGATCGCAAAACGTGGTGGTTTGGTTGACAGTGTGGATGCGGCGCGCATCGTTGTGCGGGTGTCCGATGAAGAGACGGAGGCGGGTGAGGCAGGTGTAGATATCTACAACCTGACCAAGTTCACGCGGTCGAATCAAAACACCTGCATCAACCAGCGCCCCTTAGTCAAGCCGGGTGACATCATTGCTCGTGGCGACACCTTGGCAGATGGTCCGTCTATTGATATGGGTGAACTGGCGCTAGGCCAAAACATGCGCATCGCCTTTATGCCCTGGAATGGTTACAACTACGAAGATTCCATCTTGGTTTCAGAACGAGTTGTGAAGGAAGACCGATTCACCAGCATTCACATTCAAGAACTGACGTGTATCGCACGGGATACCAAGCTTGGACCTGAGGAAATCACTTGTGATATTCCGAATGTAGGCGAAGGCGCTTTATCGAAGTTAGATGAATCTGGCATCGTCTACATTGGTGCGGAAGTAGGCGCAGGCGACATTCTGGTGGGTAAGGTGACACCAAAGGGTGAAACTCAGCTGACCCCAGAAGAGAAACTATTGCGCGCCATATTTGGCGAGAAAGCCTCAGACGTTAAAGACACTTCGCAACGTGTACCCACTAGCGTTAAAGGTACCATCATCGATGTGCAGGTTTTCACCCGCGATGGGGTTGAGAAAGATCAACGTGCAAGAGACATCGAACGTAGCCAGTTGTCTCAAGTCCGCAAAGATTTGGATGACGAATACCGTATTGTTGAAGCCGCAACTTATGAGCGGTTGCAGCGAGCGATATTGGGCCAGCGTGCGGCAAGTGCGCCGGGTCAGAGCAAAGGGTTGGTCATCGACGAAGCCTATCTTGCTGAGATAAGCCTCGATGATTGGTTCAAAATTCGTATGCAAAACGACAGTCTGAATACGCAGATTGAGCGAGCCGATGCGCAATTGAAAGAGCGTAAAGAAGCCTTAGATGCAGTCTACGCAGACAAACGCGCCAAACTTGAAAGCGGCGACGACCTTGCACCAGGTGTTTTGAAGATTGTTAAGGTTTATTTGGCCATTAAGCGTCGAATCCAGCCGGGTGACAAGATGGCGGGACGTCATGGTAACAAAGGGGTGATCTCGGTGATCATGCCGGTTGAAGACATGCCCTTTGATGAGCATGGTGAGCCGGTTGATATCGTGCTAAACCCACTGGGTGTGCCGTCACGAATGAATGTCGGGCAAGTGCTCGAAACTCACTTAGGCTGGGCGGCTCGTGGTGTGGGTGATCGCATCAATGAAATGTTGGAAGCCCAGCGCAAAGTGGAAGACATTCGCAAATTTCTCGACAAGGTGTACAACCAAGTTGGCGATAGTGGTGTCGATCTAGACTCTCTAACCGATAAAGAAATCATGGAAATGGCTGGGAACCTGCGTGCGGGCGTGCCCATGGCAACACGAGCTTTTGACGGTGCCACAGAGGAAGAGATTAAGGGCATGCTAAAACTTGCAGGTTTGCCTGAAACAGGACAATCGGTACTGTATGACGGCCGCACCGGCGACAAGTTTGATCGCCCGGTGACCGTCGGCTACATGTACATGCTAAAACTCAACCACTTGGTTGATGACAAAATGCATGCGCGATCCACAGGGTCCTACAGCCTTGTTACTCAACAACCGCTGGGCGGCAAAGCTCAGTTTGGTGGACAGCGCTTCGGTGAGATGGAAGTTTGGGCTCTGGAAGCCTATGGTGCGGCGTATACGTTGCAGGAAATGTTAACAGTCAAATCTGATGATGTTGCAGGCCGCACCAAGATGTATAAAAATATTGTGGACGGCAACTTTGAGATGGAGCCGGGTATGCCAGAATCGTTCAATGTACTGGTCAAGGAAATACGTTCCTTGGGTATCAACATTGAATTGGAAACTGATTAACGCGCCCCGCACCCTCATCTAGGAAGAAAGAAGGAGAAGCTCTTGAAAGACTTGCTTAACTTACTAAAGGCTCAAGGAAACGTTGACGAGTTCGATTCCCTGCGTATTGGTCTAGCCTCCCCAGAAATGATCCGTTCATGGTCTTTTGGTGAAGTTAAAAAACCTGAAACGATTAACTATCGAACATTCAAACCTGAGCGAGACGGCTTGTTCTGCGCTCGAATATTCGGACCGGTTAAAGACTACGAATGTTTATGTGGCAAATACAAACGCCTGAAGCATCGCGGCGTGATCTGCGAAAAGTGTGGTGTGGAAGTGACCCTCACCAAGGTACGCCGTGAACGCATGGGTCACATCGAGCTGGCGTGTCCTACGGCACATATCTGGTTCTTGAAGTCCCTGCCATCACGCATCGGTCTATTGTTAGACATGACCTTGCGGGATATCGAGCGGGTGTTGTACTTCGAATCTTTTGTTGTGATCGACCCAGGTTTAACTGATCTTGAAGTGGGTCAGTTGCTTAATGACGAAGAATACTATGCGAAGCTAGAAGAATTTGGTGATGAGTTCGATGCTCGGATGGGGGCTGAAGCGGTCCAAGAGTTGTTAATTGCTTTGGACTTGAGTGATGAAATTGCGAGCTTGCGCGAAGAAATCCCGGCGACAAATTCAGAAACCAAGATCAAAAAGTTTTCTAAGCGATTAAAGCTCATGGAAGCCTTCCAAAGCTCTGGCAACAAGCCGCAGTGGATGGTCATGACCGTGTTGCCGGTGTTGCCGCCTGATCTTCGACCCTTGGTACCACTGGACGGTGGTCGCTTCGCAACTTCAGATTTAAACGATCTGTATCGTCGCGTGATTAATCGCAACAATCGTCTTAAGCGCCTGTTAGACCTCTCTGCGCCTGACATCATCGTGCGTAACGAAAAACGAATGTTGCAAGAGTCTGTAGATGCGTTACTCGACAATGGTCGACGCGGACGAGCCATCACTGGCTCGAACAAGCGCCCGCTCAAGTCACTAGCAGACATGATCAAAGGTAAGCAAGGTCGCTTCCGCCAAAATCTATTGGGTAAGCGGGTCGATTACTCGGGTCGTTCTGTGATTGTGGTTGGACCTACGCTGAAATTACACCAGTGTGGCTTACCTAAGAAGATGGCATTGGAACTGTTCAAGCCATTCATCTTCGGCAAGCTCGAAGATCGCCAACTCGCCACTACCATTAAAGCTGCCAAGAAGATGGTAGAGCGAGAGACAGCAGAGGTCTGGGATATTCTGGCTGACGTCATCCGTGAGCACCCAGTGTTGCTTAACCGCGCACCCACCCTGCATCGTTTAGGCATACAGGCGTTTGAGCCCGTGCTGATTGAGGGTAAGGCTATTCAGCTCCATCCATTGGTCTGTACAGCCTACAACGCCGACTTTGATGGCGACCAAATGGCGGTCCACATACCGCTCACTTTGGAGGCGCAGTTGGAAAGTCGCGCGTTGATGATGTCCACTAATAATATTCTTTCTCCTGCCAGTGGTGAGCCCATCATCGTGCCTTCCCAGGATGTGGTGCTTGGTATTTACTACATGAGTAGGGAAAATGTAAATGCCCGCGGCGAAGGCTTGATCTTCTCCGACGCGCAAGAAGTGCACCGCGCTTTTTACTCCAAGCAGGTAGATTTGCATGCCAAGGTGAAAGTGCGTATCGAAGAGCATTTAGTGGATGAAGAAAGTGGTGAGATTCAAATCACCCATACACTTTATGACACCACTGTGGGGCGTGCATTGTTGTACACCATCGTGCCAAGGAAACTGCCGTTCAGCATGGTGAATAAGGTCATGGATAAAAAATCCATTTCCAATCTAATCAACGATTGTTACCGCACCTGTGGTCTAAAAGATACGGTCATCTTCGCCGATCAATTAATGTACACAGGCTTTGCCCACTCGACGGCGTCTGGCGCATCTATTGGCGTTGATGATTTTGTTATTCCCGAAGATAAGTCTGTCATCATTGGTGAGGCTCGAGCTGAAGTTGTTGAGATTGAATCACAATATTCTTCCGGCTTGGTTACTCAGGGTGAGAAGTACAATAAAGTTGTGGATATCTGGTCGCGTGCCAACGACCTTGTTGCGCGTTCAATGATGGACGGGATATCCACAGAGTACGTCACCAACAAAGATGGTGAGCAAGAACAACAAGCTTCTTTCAACTCAGTATTTATCTACGCTGATTCAGGTGCTCGTGGATCCCCTGCGCAAATTCGTCAGTTGGCGGGCATGCGCGGCCTGATGACCCGACCAGACGGTAGCATCATTGAAAATGCCATCACCGCTAACTTCCGCGAAGGTCTCACAGTGAATGAGTACTTTATCTCGACGCACGGTGCTCGCAAAGGTCTAGCAGATACAGCGCTTAAGACTGCAAACTCTGGATATCTTACCAGACGCTTGGTTGATGTTGCCCAAGACGTTGTGATCACCGATATCGACTGTGGCACCAGTGCGGGCCTCTACACAACTGCCATCATTGAAGGTGGAGATGTTGTAGAACCCTTAGGTGATCGTGTATTGGGTCGCTTGGTTGCGACTGACGTGATGGCAGTTGACGGTAAGAACGTCATCATTCCCGCCGGCACCATGCTCGATGAAGCATGGGTTGAACAGTTGGATGAGTTGGGTGTTGATGAGATGTGGGTTCGCAGCGCGATTACTTGTGAGACGGAGTTCGGCGTCTGTGCCAGTTGCTACGGACGTGACCTCGCCCGAGGCCACCAAGTGAATGTCGGTGAAGCCGTGGGTGTCATGGCGGCACAGTCTATTGGTGAGCCAGGTACTCAGTTGACCATGCGCACGTTCCACATTGGTGGAGCGGCATCCAGAGCCACTGCCATTGATAACATTCAAGTGAAACATGGCGGCACCATTCGATTACACAATCTTAAGACAGTAACGCGGGAGTCTGGCGCGTTGGTGGCCGTGTCACGGTCTGGTGAAATTGGTGTATCCGATGAACACGGTCGTGAACGAGAACGCTATAAGTTGCCCTACGGCGCCGTCATATCAATAGCAGATAACGATGTCGTTGAAGCTGGCCAGGTTATTGCTCAATGGGATCCGCACACGCACCCCATCGTGGCAGAAGTATCCGGCATTGTGCGGTTCTATGAAATGGAAGAAGGGTTGTCTGTCAGCCGTCAAACAGACGAACTGACAGGGTTGACCAACATTCAGGTGCTGGATCCTAAAGATCGCTCTAGTGCAGCGAAAGATCTGCGTCCTGCTGTCCATCTGATGGATGCAGAAGGCGAACAAGTGAACTTGCCGGGCACTGACGTGCCTGCAAACTACTATTTACCGAACAATACCATCTTGAATCTTGAAGATGGTGCCACGCTAGGGGTCGGTGAGATCATTGCTCGTGTGCCTCAGGAAGGCTCAAAGACCAGAGATATTACCGGTGGTTTGCCGCGGGTTGCTGATTTGTTCGAAGCACGTAAACCAAAAGAACCCGCTATCTTGGCGGAAGCCAGTGGCACGGTTAGCTTTGGTAAGGAAACCAAGGGCAAGCGCCGCTTGGTGATTACGCCACTGGACAGCGATCCCGTAGAAACACTGATCCCCAAATGGCGCACAATTGGTGTGTTTGATGGTGAAACTGTGGAACGTGGTGAGATCGTTTGTGATGGGCCGTTCAGTGCCCATGACATATTGCGTCTGAAAGGTGTAGCAGAACTTGCCAAGTATATCGTCAATGAAATACAAGAGGTTTACCGCCTGCAAGGTGTGAAAATCAATGACAAGCACATTGAAGTCATCGTTCGTCAGATGTTGCGTAAAGTTGAAGTGCAATCGTCCGGAGAATCTGAACTCATTCGTGGTGAGCAACTTGAATTTACCCGTATACGTCGAGTTAACCGTGAACTAGAAGCTGATGGTAAAGAGCAAGCGGGTTTCCAACGTATTCTCTTGGGTATCACCAAGGCATCGTTGGCAACGGAGTCGTTCATCTCCGCTGCGTCTTTCCAAGAAACCACCCGCGTGCTTACCGAAGCTGCGGTCACCGGCAAGCAAGACTGGTTGCGTGGTTTGAAAGAAAACGTGGTGGTTGGGCGTCTCATTCCTGCAGGTACGGGTTTGACCTATCACAAGGAAAGAAAAGAGCGTAAAGAAGCAGAACTCATCGCAGATCAAGCGCCTTCCGCAGATGAAGTGGAACAGGCATTGAGCGAAGCGCTTTCTGCAGCGAGCAATGCAGCAGCGAAAGAGGGATAGTCCTGTTGCAAAACTGTTATTGAAGACAGGTATTGTAAAAAGGAGGGCGGTGAATATAATACGCCGCCCCAGTCTGCCGCTCTTATCTTATATTTCTGATTAGAGGTTAGAGTAAAAGGTTAAAGACTGTAGATATTCAGAGTCCTATCTTTATAGAAACAGGGGCTCTAAATATCTCTAAAGAATAAATAGAGGTCTATAAAGTAAGCTATGGCAACAATCAGCCAATTAGTAAGAAAACCGCGCAAGCGTAAAGTGACTAAAAATATCGTCCCGGCTTTGCAGGCATGCCCGCAGCGCCGTGGCGTATGTACTCGTGTTTATACCACTACACCTAAGAAGCCGAATTCAGCGCTACGAAAAGTATGTCGTGTACGGCTCACCAACGGTTTTGAAGTGACCTCCTACATTGGTGGTGAGGGTCATAACCTCCAAGAGCACTCTGTGGTGTTGATTCGTGGCGGTCGTGTCAAAGACTTGCCGGGTGTTCGATATCATACGATCCGAGGCACACTAGATACATCTGGTGTCGCTGATCGTAAACAGTCACGTTCTAAATACGGTACTAAGAGACCTAAGTAAGCACTTTGCCCTGTGGGGTGAAGTGGTTGAGCAAAATATTTTCTCAGTAAGGCCCCGGAAGTCGTTAAGCCTCGGGGGTAGACCTGAAGCAAGGAGAACCAAATGCCACGTCGTCGCGTCGTTGCCAAGCGGGAAATACTTCCCGATCCAAAATTTCACAATCAAACCATCGCTAAGTTTATCAACCACGTCATGGTGAGCGGTAAAAAAGCAGTTGCAGAGAGCATTGTCTATGGCGCCTTGGGTCGCATTCAAGAACGCAATGGCGCTGACCCGGTAGAGGTGTTTGAAAACGCACTGGATGCGGTCGCACCCATGGTTGAAGTGAAATCACGTCGTGTCGGTGGTGCAACCTATCAAGTACCGGTCGAAGTTCGAGCATCTCGTCGACACGCCTTGGCCATGCGCTGGGTAGTTGATAGTGCGCGGGGACGCAGTGAAAAATCTATGGCTGCCCGTCTTGCCGGGGAGTTGATGGATGCAGCAGAGGGTCGCGGATCTGCGGTCAAGAAGAAGGAAGACACTCACCGTATGGCTGAAGCAAACAAAGCGTTTGCACATTACAGGTACTAGTCTTCCGTTCGGGCTGGCTATCAATGCCTCGTAACACACCTATCAGTCGATATAGAAATATTGGCATAGTTGCTCACGTGGATGCGGGTAAAACCACCACCACAGAGCGCGTGCTGTTCTACACTGGCTTGTCTCATAAAATTGGTGAAGTGCACGATGGTGCAGCCACTATGGATTGGATGGAGCAAGAGCAAGAGCGAGGCATCACTATCACTTCTGCGGCCACCACCTGCTTCTGGCGTGGTATGAACCAACAATACGATGAACACCGTATCAACATCATCGATACACCCGGACACGTCGACTTCACCATTGAAGTCGAGCGAAGTTTGCGCGTATTGGATGGTGCGGTGGTGGTTTTCTGTGCCACATCTGGGGTTGAACCCCAATCTGAAACCGTCTGGCGCCAGGCTAATAGGTACGAAGTTCCTCGCATAGTTTTTGTCAATAAGATGGATCGGCAAGGGGCAGATTTTCTCCGTGTTGTTGATCAAATCAAAGACCGCTTGGGCTCAATTGCTGTACCTGTGCAACTATCCATGGGCGCAGAAGAACATTTTCGCGGCGTCATCGACCTCATTAAGATGAAAGCCATTGTTTGGAATGAATCAGACCAAGGTTTGACTTACAACGAACAAGACATTCCTGCTGAGTTTGTCGCAACAGCTGAAAAGTGGCGCGAGCACTTGGTTGAGAGCGCGGCGGAAGCTAACGAAGAACTGCTTGAAAAGTATCTCGATGGCATAGCGCTCAGTAACGAAGAAGTTCGTGCCGGTATTCGTGCCCGCACGATAGCCAATGAAATTGTACCTGCACTGTGTGGGTCTGCCTTTAAGAACAAAGGTGTGCAGGCGATGCTAGATGCAGTGGTTGATTACCTGCCCGCGCCCACCGAGGTAAAAGCCATTGAGGGCACGCTGAGCGATGGCACAGTAGAGTGTCGTTTAGCAGATGACGACGCACCGTTTGCTGCCCTTGCGTTTAAGATAGCGACAGATCCTTTTGTCGGCACGCTGACCTTTTTTCGGGTTTATTCCGGCGTGCTGAACACGGGTGATCAAGTTTATAACCCAGTAAAGGGCCGCAAACAACGAGTTGGACGAATGGTGCAAATGCATTCCAACGACCGCAAAGAAATCAAGGAGGTTCGAGCTGGCGATATCGCTGCCGCCATTGGCCTAAAAGATGTCACCACGGGTGAAACCCTTTGTGCTATCAACAAGCCCATTACTTTGGAGCGCATGGAGTTTCCAGAGCCGGTGATTTCGGTTGCGGTGGAGCCGCGCTCAGTGGCAGACCAAGAAAAGATGGGCGTTGCCCTGGGTAAACTTGCCCAGGAAGATCCATCCTTCCGCGTTGAAACGGACGAAGAAACAGGTCAAACGATCATTTCAGGCATGGGTGAGCTACACCTAGATATTCTGGTTGATCGTATGAAGCGAGAATTCGGTGTGGAGGCCAACATTGGCAAGCCCCAAGTTGCCTATCGCGAGACCATTCGCGATGTCGTTCAGCAAGAGGCTAAATTTATACGCCAAACTGGTGGTCGTGGTCAGTACGCACATGTATGGGTGAAGTTAGAGCCATACAAAGATGAAGAGGGCGAATTCGCTTACGAGTTTGTCGATGCCATTGTGGGTGGGGCTGTGCCTAAGGAGTATATTCCCGCGGTTAACAAAGGTCTTCACGAGCAGATGCAGAATGGCGTGGTCGCGGGATACCCTCTAATTGGTGTAAAAGCCACTCTCTATGATGGTTCTTTTCATGACGTCGACTCGTCTGAAATCGCCTTTAAAATAGCCGGAGCTATGGCGATGCGGGAAGGGGCTGTGAGCGCAAATGCAGTGTTATTAGAACCCATCATGAGTGTCGAAGTGGTCACCCCGGAAGACTACATGGGTGAAGTGGTGGGTGACTTGAATCGCCGCCGCGGTGTGATTTCTGGCATGGATGAAAATCCGGCCGGTAAAGTTGTTCGAGCCGAGGTGCCTCTGGCTGAAATGTTTGGTTATTCAACCGACGTGCGATCGGCAACCCAGGGGCGAGCAACATATACGATGGAATTTAGTGACTATGCACAGGTACCGGATGCGATATCTAAACGCATTCAAAACCGCTAAAGGTCTGTCAGAAGTGAACCATAAATTAGGCAACTTAAGCCACCAGAACAATTGAGGAAAGAAAATGGCCAAAGAGAAATTTGAGAGGACGAAGCCACATGTGAATGTGGGCACGATTGGACACGTAGACCATGGCAAGACGACGCTGACAG
>QIGT01000513.1 GCA_003230835.1 Gammaproteobacteria bacterium | reverse complement strand
GTTGATTGCATACGCCAGGCGGATACGCCATCCCAGGTAGAGGAAGTGTTGAACAGTAGAGTGACGACAAATTTTGAACGGCGAGGCCAAAGGCTAGGTCACGAAATACATGACCTTATTTATCGCCGCAATGTATTGGACGAAAGTTGTGGCCGAAGGTAGTGAGCAGATCAGCCCATAAATTCGGTCACCACTGCATCAAGATAGCGCAAACCTCTAGGGGTAGTGGCACAACGGTCTGCCCGGACCAAACCTTGCTCGACCAGATTCAGCCAGGTCGCTTCTATCTCTTCCCATGCTAAGCCAGTTGTGTGTGTGAATTGGTCAAAGCTGACACCGTCCAGTAAGCGCAAGGCATTCATCATGAATTCGACAGCGAGTTGTTGGCTATCCACAAGCGTGCTGTTGATGACTTGGGAGTCTTGCAAGTACACACGTGGCTGATGGGGCTTTGCATATCGCCAAATCTGCCCGTCACTATTCGTTAGCTTACCGTGGGCACCGGCACCTATGCCGACGTAGTCACCAAATTGCCAATAGTTGATATTGTGGCGACACACCTTCCCAGGTTTTGCAAATGCCGAGACCTCATAGCGACCGAAGCCCGCGTCGCCAAGTAGTTCTAAACCATACTTCTCAATATCGGCCAAAGTTTGTTCTTTTGGTAGTAACGGAGTTCTTACTGCAAACTCGGTTTTGGCTTCAATGGTCAGTTGGTACCAGGAAATATGCTCTGGGTGAAAAGAGATAGCGCGTCGTATATCGTTTAAGGCGTCATCCACCGTTTGTTGAGGCAGACCCCACATGAGATCAATGTTGATGTTGTCAAACCCGCCCTTACGTGCGTTTTCAAAGGCTATAGTTGTTTCATCGGCACTGTGTATGCGACCAAGCTTTGCTAGCGATACGTCACTAAAAGATTGCGCGCCCAGACTGAGGCGGTTAATTCCTGCCGCATGATAAGTCGCGAAATGGGTATGTTCGGTGGTTCCTGGATTCGCCTCCATGGTTATTTCGGCGTCATATGCCAGGGGTATCGCGACTGCAGTAAGCGAGCGAAGTGTGGTGCTTCAAAGAGGCTAGGTGTACCGCCGCCTAGAAAGATTGAAGCGATGGCGATGTCAGATCGGCTAGTGACAGGTTTTGATGATTTTTCTTTCAAAGTTTGGTTTTGTAGAGCCTGGTTTTGGCTGTTCCAATCTATTAACAATGCATCAACATACCCACGCCAATCTACCTGTTCTGGCATTGGATGAGAATTGAAGTCGCAATAGGGGCATTTTTTTACACACCAGGGAAAGTGCGCGTAGAGGGCCAAGCTATCTAACATTGTTCCCCAGTTGTTTGATGAGAGTTGTTTGATGAGAGTTGTTCGATGAGTTTCTGAGTGGCTTGGCCGCGATGGCTGAGTTTGTTTTTCTGATTGGGGGCCAGCTGCGCGGATGTATGGCGCATGCCAGAAATGAGAAAATGTGGGTCATAGCCAAATCCATTGGCTCCTCTAGGTTCATCTATAATAGATCCATGCCATCGTGCTGTGGCGATGAGGGGTGTTGGGTCTTCGGCTTGGGAGACAAACACCATGGCACAGTAGAAATAGGCAGTCCTATTTTTAATCCCGCGTAGTGTTTCGGTCAGTTTGAGATTGTTTGCCGTGTCGGTTGCATCTGCGCCCGCGTATCGAGCGGAATAAATACCCGGCGCTCCGTTGAGTGCAGGCACCACTAAGCCGCTGTCATCTGCAATGGCGGGTAGATCAGTCGCAAGTGATACCGCGCGTGCTTTGATCAGCGCGTTTTCGATAAACGTAAGCCCAGTTTCTTCAGGGCTTGGAACATTGTGCTGCGCCTGGGATTCGAGGTCTAAGTGTAGGGGTTCTAAGAGACGTTGTAGTTCCAGCAATTTGCCGTTGTTGCGGCTCGCCAAGACAACCCTCATCAGCGTTCCCAGTACATTTTTTGTTTGAACTCAAGATGTGCGGTTTCGCCATTCGCCAACTGGATGTTGATTTCTAGTCGGTGATGTTCTTCGTCTGCATGTCGTAATGGGGCAAGATAGTAAATAGCGTTCTGCTCTTTCACTTGCGCAAATGACAAGGTTTGAATTTGCCCTATTAAGTTCTTAGATGTGCCTGTAACCACCGCTTGGACGCCTTTTGCGTCGGCGTTCAGAATTGAAATATTAACCAAGGCTCGATCATCGCCGCGGACAAGATTGTACTGGTTCGCAATCGACGAATCTAAGAATGTGGTGGGAATCACGATGTAGTGTATTTCATATTCGCCGAAAATAACTTTCTGCTCGGCGAAACTGAAGGGCGATAGAAACAGAGCTAACGCAACCGACAAACATTTAAAAAGTGAATATGTGTGCATTAAGAATTTTTTCCCAAACGATAGAAAGCCACCGTGCCTAACAAATTAGGGGCACTTGAAAGCCAGGTGTACTCATTGTGTTTATAGTCCACCACCCGACGTTGTATAATGCGTAGATTCAGATCGAGGCATAGTGCCTCGAAATCTTTGAATGTACACAAGTGGATGTTAGGAGTATTGAACCACGAGTGCGGTAAATGGTTTGCTACTGGCATGCGACCGAATGTCAGCAACTGTAGTCGACAACGCCAGTGACCAAAATTGGGGAAGGTGACGACACACTCTTCTCCTATGCGTAACATTTCTTTGAGGAGATGATCTGGTTCGCGAACAGATTGGAGTGTCTCTGTCATCACCACCATATCAAAACTATCATCAGCGAAGTTGCTTAAGCCATCGTCTAGGTTTTGTTCTATAACGTTGACACCTTTGTCGATACAAATTCGAATATTATCAGCGTCCACATCAAGCCCGTAGCCGTTCACTTGCTTGGTATTTTGCAAATGAGCGAGCAAATCTCCTTCGCCGCAGCCTAGGTCTAGGACGCGAGCGTTTGGATTCACCAATTCGGAAATGAGTTTAAGGTCAGCCCGCAGCTTCATTTACCTACCTCACCTGCCACACGTATTAGATAGCTGCGAAGTATTCGCACGTAGCGTTCTATCGGCAATAAAAATGAATCGTGACCTTGATCTGATTCGATTTCAGCAGCCGCTACATTTTTTCGAGCTTCGATGAGCGCGTTGACAATTTCTCTAGATCGATCGACAGGAAAGCGCCAATCACTGCTAAAGGAGAGCACTAGAAACTTAGCCTTTACCGGTGCAAGTGTGGCGACTAAGTCATCTCCAGTTTCGCGAGCTGGGTCGAAGTAGTCTAACGCCTTAGTCATTAGCACGTATGTATTAGCATCAAAATGTTTGGAGAATGCCCTGCCCTGATAATGTAGGTAGCTTTCCACTTGAAATTCTACGCCACCACCACTGCTCAGATCTCCAGACTTTAGTTCCCGTCCAAATCTGTCGCGCATGCCATCGTCGGACAAGTAAGTGACATGGCCTATCATTCGCGCCAGCATGAGTCCTTGGCTAGGTTTAACTGAATTTTCTACATAGCGGCCAGCGAAAAAATTTGGGTCTGTGGTAATTGCTTGCCTTGCGATTTCATTGAATGCGATATTTTGTGCGGATAGTTTGGCTGCGCAGGCAATCAGTAGCGCTGCGTGTACGCGTTCAGGGAAGTCTATAGTCCATTGTAAAGCTTGCATGCCACCAAGGCTGCCGCCGACGATAGCCGCAAACTTGTGGATTCCCAGATGATCGGCAAGATGCGATTGGCTGACCACCCAGTCGCGTACTAATACGCTGGGAAATGACGGACCGTAAAATTTCTGTGTTTCTGGATCTAGTGTGAGCGGCCCGGTACTACCGTGGCACCCACCTAGATTGTTGACACTGACAACATAAAATAGATTTGTATCGATTGGCTTGTTTGGGCCTATACAAGTATCCCACCATCCTGGTTTATGCTCATCCATGGAGTGATAACCAGCAGCATGATGGTGCCCAGACAAGGCATGACAGATAAGTATCGCGTTGCTTTTATTTTCGTTTAAGGCGCCATAAGTTTCGTAAACCAACTCATAGCTCGGCAGTGTGGTGCCGCATTGCAGCGTGAATGGCTGGGTGTGCGAATAGATTTGACTGTTTACGATTCCTACGGAATCTTCAGCGATAACACTTGGCATGAAGAGTGAGAGTTTTTTGCTAGCGAAATGAGCGTAGCAAAAAGTCTTCCACAACGATGATCAACAAGATGACTACCATGGGGGACAAATCTAATGGTCCTAAGGAAGGTAGGATTTTTCGAACCGGCGCCATTAAAGGCTCAACTAACTGCTTCAGTAGTTGTAGCGCTGGATGCGTAGTACCCGCAGCGATGAAACTGGCAATAACGATGATGATGATGTTCCACTTGTAAAATTGAATCAGCACCAACAGGGTTTTAATGATACCGCCCAGCAAAAAGGTCGCCACGCCTGGCATCTCCGGTTGGAATAGAACGCTAACTGCAGCAATGGATAACATGGCAACCAGCCAAGCCATGAGCAGAGAAGCAATGTCAAAGCCACCAAAACTAGGCACGATCGTGCGTAGTGGTTTGCATACGATGTCCGTGGCTTTAACTACTGCCTGGCTAATAGGATTATAGAAATCGGCCTTACATGCTTGGAGTAAAAAGCGCCCTAAGAACAGCAGAATCGCCAGTCTAAAAGCGAAATCAAGAATGATAAACAGTGAACTTCCCATAATTAATTCCGATCTCCTGATAAATGTCCGAACTCTTCGGCCAGTTGAGCTGAGCGTGTCGCCGCTGCGAATAGCGCATAGCCAATTGTCTCGCTCATTTTTTTGTCTGTGAGCACGCGCACAGCAGCTTCGGTTGTGCCTCCGGGTGAGGTTACGTTGTGTCGCAAAGTTGCAGGTCCGTCGTTGCTGTCCAATGCCATGAGTGCTGCGCCGCGGGCGGTTTCTAAGGTAAGTTTGGTGGCAACTTCATTGCTCAAACCTAAACCAACACCGGCTTCAACCATGGCTTCCATGAGTAGGAAAAAATAAGCTGGGCCACTTCCCGAAACTGCTGTTACCGCGTCCAGTTGATTTTCGTTGTCCACCCAAAGCGTGACCCCAGCGCTGTCTAAAATGCTTTGGGCGTGGTGCCGCTGCTCCTGAGAGCAACTAGAATTGGCAAATAATGCGGATATGCCTGCATTGAGTAGGGCTGGTGTATTGGGCATGCAACGCACAATGGGCTGATCCATACGGGTCCATTGCTGCAGGCTCACAAGATTAATGCCAGCGGCAATTGAGACCAGTAATTGCTGTGGCGTGAGATCTAACCCAGCCACAACTTGCCCCGCTACTTGAGGCTTCACCGCCAACACAACCACGTCGGTTTGTGTGATGGCGGTGTTGTTATCGGTATGAACCTCTACCGCCAGTTTTGCGAATCGATCCAGCTGAGTATGCTGGGGATCAGCGACGTGAAGGTCGAGCTTGCGGCCAATTTCGGGGGCCTCTAAAAGACCACGAACAAGGCTGAATGCCATGTTGCCCGCGCCTATAAAGGTGATCTTGAGAGTCTCTGATAGTAACTGGTTGCTCAATTTTGGCTCTATGAATCTCGGTTGCGGGCACCGAACAATACGGTGCCAATACGAATGTGGGTTGCGCCGGCTCGAATTGCTGCTTCGAGATCGCCTGACATTCCCATCGACAAAGTGTCCCAGTGTTCGCGCTGTGTCGAACTCAGTCGTTTGCCAATGTCGTGGTGCAATTGTGCCATGGATTCGTAGCTGGACGCAGAATCTTTGTCGGTACTCAGAATGGTCATGAGGCCGCGTAGTTGGAGGTTTGGGCATCTAGCCAGAGTCTCCAACAGGCTGTCAATTTCATCCTGCTCATGCAACTGCACGCCACCTTTGGCAGGATCGCTATCAATGTTCATCTGAATGAGCACCTTGAGCTTCTTCATAGGTGGGCATTGATTGTTTAGGCGCACAGCAATCTTCGAGCGATCCAAGGTATGTATCCAATCAAAATGACGCGCGATTAGGTTGGTTTTGTTGCTCTGAATACGACCAATGAAGTGCCAGTTCAGCTGCGCATAAGTGGTTGGGTTGATGTTGTTAATCTTACTCAGCGCATCGGCGAGGTAATTCTCGCCGAAGTCACGCAAACCCAAAGCATAGGCAATTTGTATGTCTTGTAGGGGTTTGGTTTTGCTCGCGCCAATCAGAGTAACACTGTCAGGTGATCGATCCGCAAGCTCGCAAGCCCGCAGAATTCGCTGCGTCAATGCGCTAAGGTTGTGTTCGATATTGTTGTTACTACTCACTAAAGTCCCACTATCCGTGTTAACGGTGTCGCATATTCGAATACTGGTCGCGGCTGCGCATTAGGATCTCGCGCTAAGCCGTGGTGCGTATGCAATAGAGAGCATACTATAACGTTGAACGAAGGCGTATTTCGCCCATTGCCGGTATGAGTTGCTATCGAGGGGCAAATAGCAGGCACCTATGCAAGGCTTGGCTCACGTACAAGTGCCTTTGTAGTTAGTCTTTGCTAAGACTCTTTTAAAAGACAGGGATTGCTCATGGATATAACCGAACTTCTCGCGTTTAGCGCCAAACAAGGGGCGTCTGATTTGCACCTTTCAGCAGGTTTACCGCCGATGATTCGCGTAGATGGTGATGTGAGACGCATCAATCTGCCTCCGCTAGAACATGAAGAAGTGCATGGTCTTATTTACGAGATCATGAACGACAAGCAGCGTAAAGACTTTGAAGAATTTCTAGAAACAGACTTTTCCTTCGAAGTACCTGGTGTTGCTCGATTTCGGGTTAACGCGTTTAACCACAATCGAGGTGCAGGCGCAGTTTTTAGAACCATTCCGTCCAAGGTATTGACCATGGATGATTTAGGCATGGGCCAAGTATTCAAAGACATTTCTATGGTGCCTAGGGGCTTGGTATTAGTGACCGGGCCTACCGGGTCGGGTAAATCCACCACACTGGCGGCGATGGTCGACTATATCAATGATAATCGCTACGACCATATTCTGACCATAGAAGACCCTATTGAATTTGTTCATGAGTCGAAGAAGTGTCTTGTTAACCAACGCGAAGTACATCGCGACACACATGGTTTTAACGAAGCATTACGCTCTGCATTACGCGAAGACCCAGACATTATTTTGGTTGGCGAATTACGAGATTTGGAAACCATTCGCTTAGCCCTTACCGCGGCGGAAACAGGTCACCTGGTATTCGGCACGTTGCACACCACCTCTGCTGCTAAGACCATTGACCGTATTATTGACGTTTTTCCAGCCTCGGAAAAAGACATGGTGCGTTCTATGTTGTCAGAATCGTTGCAGTCAGTGATATCGCAAACTTTGTTGAAAAAGGTTAACGGTGGTCGTGTTGCAGCGCATGAGATCATGATCGGCACCCCAGCCATACGCAACCTGGTGCGGGAAGCTAAAGTGGCACAAATGTATTCGGCCATTCAAACCGGTGCTTCGGTTGGAATGCAAACACTGGATCAACATTTACTCGAGTTAGTCGAGAAGCGAACGATTTCGCGCGACACGGCGAAAGAGAAAGCTAAGATCCCAGAAAATTTTTAAACGAGCAGGAGCTTAAAGGATGGAGTTCGACAAGCTACTCAAATTGATGGTTGAGAAAGGTGCTTCGGATCTTTTTATAACTGCGGGTAAGCCTCCCACAATTAAAGTCAACGGCAAGCTTTATAACGCAGGCAAAAGCTCGTTGTCTCCCGAGCAGTCTCGGGAATTGGTATACGGGGTAATGAACCCCGGTCAGCAAGAAGCTTTTACTAAAGAACACGAATGTAACTTTGCGATCAATACGCAAGGCCTTGGGCGCTTTCGGGTCAGTGCATTTTTTCAACGTAATCTAGTTGGTATGGTTTTGCGCCGAATTGAAGTCAATATTCCTCGAGTATCAGATCTTGGTCTGCCGCCGATAATCGAAGAATTATCCATGACCAAGCGGGGCCTAATCATATTCGTCGGTGCGACTGGTACCGGTAAATCGACGTCATTGGCTTCGATGATCGGTCATCGTAACGAAAATTCAAGCGGGCATATAATTTCCATCGAAGATCCGATCGAATTTATTCACCAACATAAAGGTTGTATCGTGACGCAACGTGAAGTGGGCGTAGATACAGATTCGTTTGAGATAGCCTTGAAAAACACTCTGCGTCAGGCGCCAGACGTGATCATGATTGGTGAGGTTCGAAGCCGTGAAACCATGGAGCATGCTATAACTTTTGCGGAAACTGGGCATCTGTGTTTGTGTACTCTTCACGCCAACAATGCAAACCAAGCCTTAGACAGAATTATTCATTTCTTCCCGAGTGATCGGCATAATCAAACCTGGATGGATCTATCGCTTAACTTGAAGGCGATGGTTGCCCAACAGCTGATCCCAACGGTTGATGGCAAAGGGCGTCGAGCAGCCATTGAAATACTGATCAACACGCCGCTTATGTCAGACCATATTCGTAAGGGTGAAGTTCATTTGCTTAAGCCGTTGATGACCAAGTCCACCCAACAAGGGATGCAAACATTTGATCAATCACTGTACAACTTGTACGCCCAGGGAGAAATAACCTATGACGCGGCTATCGCCAGTGCGGATTCTGCAAATGATTTGCGTTTGATGATCAAGTTAGGCTCAGATGCGAATTCAAATCCAATGGACGGCGTTGATCACCTAACCATTGAAACAGATGACGATGTCTCATCGTTTGGATCTCGTTAGGGCTGCGAGCGCAACCAATCTTCGGCGATCAGGCAGGCCGCGAGTTCGTGCTCTGTCTTAACGCGCCCTTGTTTCTGGGCTTTTTCTATCTCCGCATGTGCGGCTCGTGAGGTTAAACGCTCGTCTTGAAGTGTGACCTGAATACTTGTGCGCTGACTCAAGCGCTTAGCAAACTGTCGAGCCTGCGCAGACATATCAGATTCGGTCGCATCCATGTTCAATGGCAATCCGACCACCAATATGAAAGGGTGGTACGCGTCGATAAAGTGTATGATTTCTTTCCAGGCCGGAATGCCAGCACGAGCGGTTAGTGTCGCCACACCCTTTGCGTGTCCTGTTATCGTTTCAGTGCAAGCCATACCGATGTATTTCAGACCAAAGTCAAACGCCAACAAGTAGCCTTCGCGGGTCACACGCCCCCCATTTCTATATTCATAAACTGCTAACTAGAGTTTCGAGAAACTTGGTTAAATTGCCACCAGCGTGTGAACTCTAAGCGGTCATAAGTTTTGCGCATTTCGACATTAAATGGTTGAAATGGCGCTGCTTGTCGAATAGTTGCCAGAGCGGCCCTGTCGAGCTCTCGATGCCCAGACGATTCTAGAACGCGGACTTCTTGAAGGCTTCCGTCTGCAAGTATGGACACCAAAATAAGCACTTCACCTTCTAAGCTGCCTGGCGGGTAATTTATTTGTCCGATGCGTTCGCATTTTTGTCGCCAGGCGTTTAAGTAGGCCGCTTCAGAGGCAGACTTTGTTGACATACTGTTGATGCGTTTCGTACGCGGCATGTTTGCCAGCGCCTGCTGCTCTTGTGCGATGCGCGCTTCTAGACTTGCGATTTCTTGCATCAGCTTTTCGCGGTCATACTTGGTCGTTTGGGGGACCTCTAACAGATCGGCCAACTCTTCCAAGTCTGTATTGGCAAGGTCGTCAGCGGTTGCGTTAGTGGTCAACAGTTCGGTGGTTTGTTGGTTTGCTTCAGGACTTGGCGCCGGTTGGGCTAAAACCGATTGAAACTCGTTGCTGTGGAAGTCGGCCTCCTCAGGCGTCGTCATTTCGAGGATCTCAGATTCGTTACCACTACCAAGCTGGTTGTTCGCTGCAATAAAATCCGCATCTTCAGGTGCCTCGAGGTCTGCAGCCAAAGACAAGGTCACGTCAATACTCACCGCGTCTTGCATATTTACTTCAGAGGAAAAGCCAATTCCAAGAATGAGTAAGGCATGCAATGACAATGCAAAGAATAGCGCAAAGCTGAAGCGATCTTTGGGTGTGGTTAGAACAGCGTTCATAATCCAGGCATGTTACTTAGTCGTGAGCTTGGCCAGTACGGTATCCATCAGCTTACCTGCAATGTCTATGGAAAACTGTGCATCGAGTTCGCGAATGCACGTTGGGCAAGTGACATTGATCTCAGTCAGATAGTCGCCGATGACGTCGATGCCGACAAATACCAAGCCGCGTTGTTTTAGTGCAGGTCCCACTTGTTGCGCAATCCAGCGGTCTCTGTCGGTGAGTTCTCGACCTTCGGCACGACCGCCGGCTGCTAGGTTGCCTCGGGTTTCTCCTGCGCCGGGTATACGGGCGAGTGAATAAGGTATGGGTTCGCCGTCTATCAATAAAATTCGCTTATCACCATCGGCTATTTCAGGTAGGTACACTTGGCCCATGATTTGACTTTGTTCATTTTCAGTCAGCGTTTCTAACACCACTGATAGGTTAGGGTCATCTTGCATAACTCTAAAAATGGAAGCGCCACCCATACCGTCTAACTTTTTGAAGATGACGTTTTTATGTTGAGTGTAGAATTCACGTAGGATGTCATGACGCCGACTCACAACCAGTTCTGGACCACATTGTGGAAATGCAGTGGCAAAAAATTTCTCATTACAATCACGCAGGCTTTGTGGCTTGTTGACCACCAGTACACCCTGCTCTTCTGCACGTTCTAGGAGGTAGGTTGTATAGATAAACTCCATATCAAATGGCGGATCCTTGCGCATCATGATGATGTCCATGTCTGCCAGCGGGCCTCTCTTTTCACTGCCCAATTTGTACCAGTCATTGCCTGCAATGGCCGGCTCAAGGGCGTCTGCAAAATCAGCTCTCAGTTCAAGTGATTTGAATTGGCCGCACGCTTCATTGCCCCAAAAAAGGATGTCTTCTTGACATAAATAGAAAATTTCTAAACCGCGCGCCTGGCACGCCCTGATCATGGCAAGGGTTGAGTCTTTTGCTAGCGATAGCGACTCAAGTGGATCCATAACAAATGCTATTTTGGTCATAAATATTCAGATGGTGTTTTAAAGGCTAAGTTATCCCTGGTTGGGTGGTCTAGGCAACAAAAATGAGAACAATCTCCCTTTCTGAGGTGCTGGTCCTGGCGACGACCACCTAGCCGTGATACAAACTCAGTGGCAGTGTAAAGCATGTGTGAGCGTGCTTCGCTGTTGGTGTTGTACCGTGGATAAGGAGACTCCAAAGCGGGTGCACTAGGATTATATTGCACGAGGACCACATTGAAAGGACCACATAGATGGAACAAGCACTTCAAGGCGTCAAAGTCTTAGTCATTGACGACTCTAAGACCATTCGGCGCAGCGCAGAAAATCTGTTAACCAAAGAAGGTTTCGATGTCATTACGGCAACGGATGGTTTCGATGCGTTGGCTAAGATCGCAGATTGTCGTCCTGGAATTATTTTTGTAGACATCATGATGCCGCGGCTTGATGGGTATCAAACCTGTGCGCTGATAAAGAACAATGCTGAATTCAAAACTACTCCTGTAGTGATGTTGTCGTCTAAAGACGGCTTGTTTGATAAAGCGAAAGGCAGAATTGTTGGGTCTGACCAGTACATTACCAAGCCGTTCAGTCGCGATGAGCTTCTAGGGACCATTCGGACTCTGGTCCAATAAACTAAGATTGAGAGTAAAATGGCTAGAATACTAGTAGTAGACGACTCGCCAACTGAAACTCACCAGATGGTGAATACATTGGCGCGCCAAGGGCATCAGGTGTTAACTGCCTCGACAGGTTCCGATGGCGTTTCCATGGCCAGTGCAGAGCAACCAGACATGATATTAATGGATGTGGTCATGCCGGGAATCAATGGCTTTCAAGCCACCCGCCAAATTACTCGGGGTGAAGATACCAGTCATATCCCAGTCGTTATTATTTCCAGCAAAGATCAAGATGCGGACAAAATCTGGGGTGAGCGACAAGGTGCTTGCGGTTATCTGACCAAACCGGTGGATGATCGCACCTTGATCAATACGGTAAACGGCCTGTTGGCCTAGACAAAGATTTAGATAAGACCATGACACAAAGCGAAGCCCTCAACGTACTTTACGACATTAAGGCGGCGACATTTAAAAATGCTGCCCCGTTGCCGCACAAAGAAGAAAGTCAGGCCCAATGGCAAGGGCTGGGATTCTTGATTGGCGGTACGCGATTGGTTGCAAACCTCGACGAAGTGGCAGAACTCATGCAAGTGCCGAGGATGACCGGGCTGCCTGCAGTGAAGAAGTGGGTTTGTGGTATAGCCAATATACGTGGACGATTAGTGCCCATTATCGATATGCATGAGTACTTAGGCCTGCCGACCACCTTGCCAGTGAGTCAGCGTCGGGTTCTTGTCATCGAAAGCGAAGACATTGTGGCGGGCTTAATCGTAGAGCAGTCACTGGGGATACAACATTTTCTGGAAGACAGTTTTGAAGAGAGCGACGGCAAAGATTTGGCGGGTTTAAGTCCCTATGTTGTCGGCGCTTTCAGGCATGGCGGACGCGTGTATCACGAGGTCCAACTTAAGGCAATTCTCAAAGACAAGAAATTCTTTGATGTTGCTATCGATATCAATGAGTAGTTCGAATAGGTAAGGATATGAAATCAGGGAAGTTGTCACCGCTGTTGGTGACGTTGATGACGGCTATGGGCGGAATAATGTTTGGCATGGCATATTTCGTAGTTCAAGATGGACTGTCCGTACTGGAAAGTCCGCCACTTTTATTGGCCCTTGGTGGCGTCATTATCATGGCCATCATTGGCATGGTGATGGTTAGCAGTACCCGGCGCCAGTTGCATGAGCAAGCGACGCAAAACGAGCGCAATCAGGCTGCCATATTACAGTTGTTAGATGAGCTGGCTGATTTGGCTGAAGGCGATCTAACAGTTCACGCTTCTGTAACAGAAAATTTTACGGGTGCGATCGCTGATTCGATTAACTTTGCCATCGACCAGATGCGCGGTTTGGTATCAAACATTAATGACTTGTCTGTGCAGGTCGCCACAGCGGCGGGTGAAACTCAAGACACCGCCACTGATCTTGCGACTGCAGCTGAGAATCAAGCCAAAGAAATTGGCGCCGCATCTACGGCGATTAACGAGATGGCTGTTTCTATTGACCAAGTATCTTCCAATGCTGCTGAATCAGCTTCTGTAGCCGAACGAGCAGTTGAAATTGCCAATAATGGTTCTCACGTAGTGCAAGACACCATTGGCGGAATGGACAGTATCCGCAGCCAGATACAAGAAACGGCGAAGAGAATAAAACGTCTTGGTGAATCAAGCCAAGAAATTGGAGACATCGTTTCACTGATTAATGATATCGCCGATCAGACCAATATTTTGTCTTTGAACGCTGCTATTCAAGCGTCTATGGCGGGAGATGCTGGTCGTGGTTTTGCAGTAGTTGCAGATGAAGTACAACGACTAGCAGAAAGGTCATCTGCTGCAACAAAGCAAATTGCAGCATTGGTTAAGACTATTCAAACCGATACCAACGAGGCAGTTATCTCTATGGAGCAAACTACCGCTGAAGTGGTCGACGGTGCACGAAAAGCACATGACGCTGGTGTTGCTCTGGAAGAAATTGAAGGCGTATCTACCTCGCTAGCTGCACTGATACAGAACATATCAAACGCAGCTCGACAGCAAGCCGCTACCGCGGGACATGTCAGCAATACCATGAACGTTATTCAAGAGATTACTTCTAGAACAGCAGAATCAACGGAGCAGACGGCAAGCTCAATCGGCAAGCTAGCCGGGATGGCAAACGAAATGAAGTCGTCGGTAGAAGGGTTCAAACTACCCGCATCTACTGGCTAAGTCCTAACATCCGGTAAGAAAGGATACTGTATGGCCACGGCCAGTGAACATTTTGCGCTAGATTGGATCAAATCAGATCTCATCGAAACCCTAAACGAGGCTCGCGTAGCTCTCGATGATTATGCGGAACAGGGTGCTGAAGAAACGCGTATAAGAGCTTGTTTAACAAGTTTACACCAAGTGCATGGAACACTTGTGATGTTGGAACTTAAAGGCGTCACATTGCTTGCTGACCATCTTGAGCAGCTTGCTCAAGCAATGATGTCTAATCAGATAAACGATTTGACCACAGCCGGCCAGAGCCTAATGCAGGGTATCCTAGAATTGCCTGGCTATTTGGATGAGTTGCAAAGAGGCGCAGAGGATACCGCCAGTCCTTTCATTCCTTTAGTAAACGAAATCCGCGGCCTGATGGGCGTAAGCCTACTAGAAGATACTGCTGGAACTAGCCTTACTGCATCGGTGACAGATGAGGTGGTTGATAGGTATCAAAAAATTGGTGGGCCGGAAAAGGTTACACGCATTCGTTCTGCATACCAAAACGTACTGCTCTCTATATTGAAAGGTGACGACCGTAAAGAAGCCGTTAGAACACTTAGGAAGATTGCGACAGGCCTTGAGCGCCTTAGCGAGGGTTCGCCCTTGCAACGCCAGTGGCAAGCTTTTGGTGAATTTGTTATCAGCTTGTCTACCCAGCAAGGTGCGCTAGAAAGTGAGTGCGTGAAACTGTTGCGTCGTGTTGATTTAGAAATTAAGCACCTTGCCAAGGATGGTGCAGTAGCCCTGCGGCGACCGGTAAATATGGATCTAATCCGGCAATTGCTCCGCGCTACGCAAGATCGAGATCATAACAGTGTCCTTGTTGACGGTTTGCAACAAGCTGTTTCGCGTGACGTTGAGCATAGCACGCTGGCCATATCCGGGCGTCAAGCGTTATCCAGTGCTGCTGAAATGTTGCGCGAAGAGTTAGCAGTTGTGAAGGACAGACTAGACCTATTAGTACGGGCTGAGCGCGTCGATCTTGAAACTTTGCGTGGACTAGTAGGGCCACTCAACCAAATTGCTAGCACGCTCTCCGTGTTAGCGTTTGAAAGTTCGAGAGAAATAGTAGCCGACCAGATAGAAATTATTGAAAATCTAGTCGTACTCGGTGATGACGATCCGCAAAATGTTCAAGGCATTGCCAGTGCACTCATTCAAATTGATGAAAACCTCAATACCGTAGTCCAAGGTTCCAACAAAACAGAAGTGGAGCAGATCACGGGCGATGCGCAGCTGCAAGTTTTACGAGAAGCTCGTAACGGTCTTGAGTTAGTAAAACAAGGTATCGTCGATTTTGTAACCACGCACTGGGATGTCCGCCACCTAGAAACGTTACCCGATATCTTGAATGAGATATGTGGTGCTTTGGCCATCATGCCATTGCAACGCGCCATAAGTATTTTGCAAGAATCTAATAAATATATCAGCAATCGGCTTGCTCGGGGCTATCGTCCAGATTGGCAAGAACTTGATCAATTTGCAGACATTGTCAGCGCTGCCGATTATTACCTTGAGCGCTTAGCCGAAGAAAATGCATCTGGAGCTGAAGAAGTTCTCGGTGTTGCCGAGCGGTGCCTACAAAATCTTGATGTATCAGTTTTCGAAGGTGATGAGCCTACGCAAGAACTGACTGAGCCGGCTGTTGAGATAACCGCTAGCAGCGAAATGATAGAGGTCGGCGATGAAACAGAAGTTAGCGAAGAAACAGAGGTCAGCGAAGAAATAAAGGTCAGCGAAGAAAACATCATCGACGAGACAAACTTAGAGATCCCCGATGAACCCCAGTTAGTCGTTGAGCAAGAAGTTAGTTTTAATTTGTCTGGCGATGTATTTGCAGACATTGATGGGGCGGTCGAAACTGAAAGCGAGCTTGAGGCTGAAGTAGTAGCTAGTGTAGATGCACCAGATCCAGAGATTGTTGAAATATTTGTCGAGGAAATAGACGAAGTTATACAGAGCATCGATCAGGCACTGCCTCAGTGGGCGCAAAGTTTTGAGCCGGGAGAGCCGTTGAATGATATTCGCCGAGCCTTTCACACCTTGAAAGGCAGCGGTCGGATTGTTCAAGCAGCGGAAATTGGTGAACTGGCATGGGGCATTGAGAATATGCTCAATCGGGTCATCGACAACACCGTCAAGGCGAATCCTCAATTTGTAGAAGTCATCGAAAATGCCCGCGATCTTGTTCCCGCTTTACGTGATGCCTTTGAACAAGGCAGACCCGGTGATTTAGACGCGATCAGCGTCATCATAGAGCAAGCAGACATCCTAGCTTCTGGCGGCGAAATCCGCCCAGCACAAGACAGCCAGGATGACGCGCCCGAAGTTGAAGAATCTTCTTTGCCGGTGACCGGTTTGCAAGAGACCGAGGATAGTGTCGAAGCTGCTAGTGTACAAGACAGTACGTTGGCCCTGTTTATCGCAGAAGTCGATGAACACCTTGCGGTTGTCGATATCGAGAACGCCGCACAGCCTTGGGTCTTAAGTGAAGCCATCGGGCGAGCATTCCACACCATGGCGGGAAGCGCCGCCATGGTGAACATTAAATCCATGCAGTTTGTAGCAGACCCCGCCTATCAGGTTGTGGAGGTTTTTAGAAACAGGACCACTGACCAAAATCTACAAGAATTTTTTATCGAAGCAGCAAACCATGTTCGCGACTGTGTTAATTGTTTGCGCGCCGGTACCCTTTGGGATGAACCTCTTGCCTTCGTCGCGGTGGCAGATGATCTGATCGCCTGGTGCCGAGCCTACAGCGATTAGCCGCTTGTTAGAAGCGCCAGCAACCGCTCTATTGTTAGATGCAGAATCACATATCAGCAAGCTCGTCGAGGGTGAAACTATCTCGATTGGCCCAGTTCTCAGTGCGCTAACCGATATTATTCCGGTGGCGATAGACAGTGAGGAAGATAACTTCGGTGAACTGGCGGCTGCTTTGCTCGATTCGCTTACCCGAGCAAAGTGTCGCGGGCAAGCCCTCGCCGCAGGCAAGTGCTGCTATTCGCAAAGGCTACGATGCGTTGATCGAACAACTCAATACGCTGGCAGTCGGTGGCACTATAACGAACCAACAAGATCTCATTGAGAGCCTGTCGGCAACTGATCTTACTTCGTCGAAGGCTGATCAAGAAGTGCAGCAGATCGAACAGCCGCTTGAATTGCGCAATGAAGATGAAGTCAGTGAGGCATCAGATGGCGTTGAGGCGGATGAGCAAGTTGAGTCACCTGCTCACGACACTGTGCAGTTGCCGCTGGAAGATGTCGATGATGATCTTATCGAGGTCTTCTTCGAAGAGGCCGAGGAAATTAATGAAGAGTTAGACACCAACATGATCAGTTGGTCTCAGGAAATGGACAACCGCATCTACATGGAAAACATGTTGCGCGGCTTACACACCCTGAAGGGTGGTGCTCGATTGTGTGGATTGAGCGATTTGGGAGACATGGCCCACGAATTTGAGTCCGTTGTAATCAGCGTTCAGAACGATGTGTGCGCAATCGATGAGGCTCTTTTTGTAGACTTGCATGGCCGCTACGATGCGATCGTTGACCTATTAAACGCTGTGAAAGCCGCAGTAGGCGCAACGCCAAGTCCCAACGAGACGGTTAATGAGTCTGTTGCTGAGATCGAGTCAGCACCCGTCGAAGAGCCTTTACCGGTTATCTCTGAAGATACTGTGCAAAACGTAGAGGCCACGAAAAACGTAGAGGCTACGGTTGAGCCTGCTGTTATGCCAGAAGTGGTGTCTGCGTCGCGAGCTAACACCAAACCTGAAACAGTGGTAGTGGAGCGAGCTAGCCAGGAAATGGTGCGCGTAGGTTCGTCGTTGTTGGAAGAATTAGTCAATCTAGCTGGGGAAAATTCGATCCTGCGAGCTCGAGTAGAGCAAGGCATGAGTGACTTTACGGGTGCACTTGATGAGATGGAAACCACCATCGAACGTCTACGCGAACAACTGCGTCGCTTGGAAATCGAAACTGAAACACAAATCTTGTTTCGCCATGATCGTAGCGATGGACCCCAGTACGATAACTTTGATCCTCTCGAAATGGATCGTTACTCGCAGCTTCAACAGCTATCTCGAGGTTTGTCTGAAAGTGCTTCGGACATGCTCGATCTAAAAGATACCTTGCTGCTTAAGGCTCGTGAATCAGAAACATTACTATTGCAACAAGCGCGCATAAACACTGAACTACAGGAAGGCTTGATGCGAACCCGAATGGTTCCGTTCAGCCGTCTGTTGCCAAGGCTGCGGCGCATCGTTCGACAGGTTTCAGCGGAATTAGAAAAAGAGGTTGAATTCCACGTACAGAATGCGGAAGGTGAACTCGACAGGAATCTGTTGGAAAGAATGGTTCCACCGTTGGAACATATGTTACGCAATGCGCTTGATCACGGAATAGAAAGCACAGAGTTACGGCGCAACTTTGGCAAGCCGACCAAAGGTCGAATAGACCTGCGAATTTTGCGTGAAGGCGGCGATGTGGTTATTGAAATCAGCGACGATGGCGCGGGTATTGATGTTGAAACCGTACGAGCAAAAGCCATTGAGCGTGGGCTGATGGCAGAAGATGCAAGCCTCAGCGATGAAGAAATACAACAATTTGTATTAGCCGCTGGTTTTTCTACAGCCAAGACTGTGACGCAGATTTCCGGTCGCGGCGTGGGTATGGATGTTGTCCACAGTGAAGTTAAACAACTTGGCGGCAGCATCAATATTGTTTCTAGGCCGGGTCAGGGTGCTCGATTTATTCTAAGGGTGCCTTTCACGGTATCAGTGAACAGAGCGTTGATGGTCTCTGTGGGCGCGGATATGTATGCCATACCTCTGAACACGATTGAGGGTATTGTCTTATTGGACCCAGAGCAATTACGAGATCTGTATACCAGCGAAGGCAAGGCCTTTGAATATGCTGGTGTACCTTACCGAGTACGCTATCTTGGACAATATCTCGGCAAAGACTATCGTGACATCTCTTCGAGCCAATCTAGTGTTCCAGTGGTACTAGTACGATCTGGTGATCATGCAGTGGCCATTCATGTGGACACTGTGCAAGGTAGCCGAGAAATTGTGGTTAAGAGCCTGGGCCCCCAATTTGCTGGTGTCGGAGGCATTTCCGGTGCAACAATTTTAGGCGACGGCAGTGTGGTGGTCATTTTAGACTTGCTCGCACTCATACGTGCCCAGCATCGTCAGAGCCAGCAACGGCAAAGCACTTCACAACGCTTAGAGGGAAGACCTCGGTGTATTATGGTGGTAGATGACAGCGTTACGGTTCGCAAGGTGACCTCGCGAATCCTAGAGCGACAGGGTATGGATGTCATGGTAGCCAAAGATGGGGTTGAGGCGGTGGCAATGTTGCAAGAGCGACGCCCTGATGTCATGTTGCTCGACATTGAAATGCCGCGTATGGACGGATTCGAAGTTGCGCGCCAAATTCGACATGATGATCGGCTTGATGATTTACCTATCGTTATGATTAGTTCGCGCACTGGTGACAAGCACAAAGAACACGCGAGCCAATTAGGGGTTAATAAGTTTCTTGGCAAGCCGTTCCAAGAGAGTGAATTGCTCGCGACCATCGATGAATTAGTAACAAGATCTTGAACGGAAAATAATGAGTAACTTGGCGGAAGCGGTGGCAAACGAAGTAAATGAACTCTCTTGTGTGTTGATCCCGGCAGCAGGTGAACAGTTATTGTTGCCCAATGTCTGCGTGGCAGAGATTGTCCCGTGGCGCCGTATTAAAGAAGTGCCTTCTACGCCTTCATGGTGCATGGGCTTTATTGGTTGGCGTGGGCAGAATATTCCGGTTATTCACTATCACGGATTCTCTGAAGAATCAGAACCGCCTGGTGCTGCTCGCTGCTTGGTGGTAATGAATAGAGCTAGACATTCGACAGGCCCAGCGTTTTATGGAATAGCGGCGGTAGGTTTGCCGCGAATGTTACAGCTGGTCGGAGAAGATGTGGTCAATCAGGAAGCTGAACTGGGTATTGCCGATGCGCTTAAAGTTACTCTGGGTACCGACCATGCCACTATTCCAAATCTAAGTTTTATTGAAGATCGAGTACAGGAACTTGTGGACAGTCTTGCCTAGCATGAAGGTCTTGGAGAGATGCGTGTTAGCCAGATGAACGAATATACGCCAGTTGTCCTAAAGCAACACTGGCTACAGTTTCTGCTCTAAGTGTATGTTCTGCCAGACTTGTTAGCCTGGCATGTGTTTCAGCAAATAAAGTTAATTCGCTAGTATCCCAGCCTCCTTCCGGACCAACCATTAACCACATGTCATCACCTACAATATCTGGATTTAACGGCGTTCCGGACTGATCAAGAACAATGATGCGGTCATTTGGCTCCTGTTCAAGTAACTGTTTCGGTGTGCGCGGTGGGTGTAACACAGGCAGATGCAGCCGCCCACATTGTTCCGCCGCCCCGGCTACAATTTTTTGCCAATGTGACATTTTTGTCTGACGGCGGTGGTCGTCCAATTTCACATTGGAACGGTTGGTTTGTAGCAGGCAGATGTCGGTTACCCCCAGTTCAGTAGCTTGTTTGAGCCCGCGATCCAATCCTTGTCCCTTAATAAGAGCTAGAGCAATACCGGTTTTACAGAGTTCGGGAGCTACTTGGGTAGAAACGTTTTGTACAACCAGTTCGCTGCGACGGTTGTGGGCGACATCTATACGACATACGAAGGCGGTACCCTGGCCATCGAAGCAATCTATTTCATCCTCGGCGCGCTTGCGCAGCACGTTACAAAGATAGTGAGATCGTTCGGCATCTAGCGGAATTCGTAATTCTGCTTGCGGCCGTTGTTGTATGAGAAAGTGAAATGGCAAAAGGCACGTCTAATTGGAAGCTTGAAGGCCTAGATTGTTACATATTCGTGTCGTCGCACCCCAGCGGTTCAAGGTATAAAAATGCAGACCCGGGGCGCCCGCCTGGATTAACTGCTGGCATAAGCGTGATACAACCTCTACTCCATAGTCGATGAGGTTTTTTTCGTTGTCCTTGCGATCACTCAGTCCGTATTGCAACCAGCGGGGTATTTCCGCACCGGCTTTTGCACTAAAGCGAACTAGAGTTTCTACATTTGTAATCGGCATGATACCGGCGTAGATCGGAATATCGATGTGCTGGATGGCGCATCTTTCCATAAAATCGCAATAGGCATCGGCATTGTAGAAGTATTGCGTAATGGCGCTGTTGGCTCCGGCATCCACTTTTCGTTTAAAGAATTGCATGTCTGCCATTGTGCCGGACGAGTCTGGGTGGATCTCAGGATAAGCTGCCACCGTTAGGTGAAAATGATTGTCGCTGTGCGCCCTAATCAAGCGTATCAACGCCTCTGCGTTATTGCTTAAACGATGATTTGCGCCCAAACCGGAAGGTTGGTCCCCGCGCAGTGCGACGAGCCGGTCTACTCCATTAG
This sequence comes from Gammaproteobacteria bacterium, assembly GCA_003230835.1. Taxonomy (GTDB): domain Bacteria; phylum Pseudomonadota; class Gammaproteobacteria; order Pseudomonadales; family Azotimanducaceae; genus UBA4421. Next base: position 434 of record QIGT01000513.1, on the reverse strand, counting down.
CTTTGAAGGTATCGAGCATGTCCTTGATGTCACTGGCTTCATCGGTACCCATTGATAGGTGAGGGACAGCCTGGAGGCCTTTACTTTGCAGAGCCGCTACTGTTTGGCGTGTACCGTCTCGAGTTGATCCGCCCGCGCCATAGGTCACTGAAAAAAATTCTGGACCGAATGAGGCCAGTTGGCTGGCAACATTGTCAACCAACTTGCTACGGCTAAGTTCATCCCGGGGCGGGAAAAATTCAAAACTTAAGTGTTCAATATTTGCCATCTTGGATCCTAGTGGTTCCCTAGACCCAAATTTTCTAGAGGACGGCAGCTAGTAGCTCTGCTTTATCCGTTCGCTCCCAAGTAAAATTCTCTTCCGTGCGACCAAAATGGCCGTAGGCGGCGGTTGCTTGGAAGATAGGTCTCTTCAGGTCTAGCATGTCGATTAA
>QIGT01000285.1 GCA_003230835.1 Gammaproteobacteria bacterium | reverse complement strand
CTTCGGCTAGGGCAGTTTCGATGGCAGCAATACTCTGCGCCTTAGCGCTGTTAATAAAGCCGCAGGTGTTCACCACAATCACACTGGCTTGGTCTTGCGACCCCACCACGTCGTAACCCTGATCGATCAACTGCGTCACTATATGTTCTGAATCAACCAGGGCTTTAGGGCAGCCTAAGCTAAGAAAGCTCACTGACTTGCTTTGCGACAAAATACATCCACACTTAATTTCGCGGCAGTGTAGCCAATTGGCACAAAATTGCACACAGGCAAAGTACCCTCCCAAGCTACCCTATGGGCTATTTGATGCGTTACACTCAAAGCGTGCATCAAGCATTCGTTGAAATCCCCCCGAACCTCGCCCACCACCTGGCCCACCATGTGCTCCTCACACCTAACGAGCGTTTGGCGAGAGAGTTTTTACGCGGCTATGACGCTGCTCAACTAGAACAAGGCCAGCGAGCCTGGAGAACCCCTCGTATTTATACTTTAAAGCGGTACTTACTCGAGGAGTTTCGACACCATAGTCCAGCGGATACAAAGCTGCTGCGCCAGGCAGATTTGTTACAAGTAGCGCATGCCACACAACCTTTCAAGAGTCGCACGACCACACTGCACTTTATGCAGGCCTGGTCGCTTGTTTATAGCTACGGGATCCAACTTGATGATCATGAGTTTTCTTCGACGCGGGCGCAGTTATTTAAACACTGGTTTGAAGAAGTTCATACGCAACTGGGTCTAGATCAGCAGGCCAATGTAGTCATCACAGAACAGATTCCAGATTGGCTTATCAACAACAGTGCTGCTCCAAACCAACCACTGATGTTGACATTTTTTGACCAGCTCACGCCAGCAGAACAACGCTATCTAGAATGGGCATCACAGCATGTTCAAGTGGACTATCATCAATCTCACTCGGGCGTGCAGGTATCGCCGAATCTCGACCTCAGCGTAACAAGTTGTCTAAACCTACAAGAAGAGTTAGCCGCCGCCTGTCAGTGGGCGTTGGCGACTAAGATTGATTTCCCACAAGCACGCATAGGTATTGTGGTTCCAAGTCTTGCGCAAAACTACCATAAGGTTATCCGCCAGTGTGGTGTGATCTTAGATCCAGCACACGGCAGTCTATCCAGCCAATTTGACATCGCCGGCGGCACGCCCTTAAATCAGGCACGAGTATGGCTAGACGCACTTCTACTGCTTGATGGCCTAGCTCAGGGCTATGACCAGCAACAACTAAGCCATTTAGCCCAATCTCATTTTTTCGATCTTTACGATCTTGATCCATTGTCTAGGTCTTGGCCAAGTGGATGGTTAGCAAAAGCGGGTATCCAAAACATCGCTGCGCAATGTAGTTCTAATTCTGTTAACGATATTGCTCAGCGATATTCTAGCTTGGCAGACCCACATGATCAGAAAACTTTCGCTGGGTGGATTGAATGGGTATTGCAGGTGCTGTTTAGTGCCGGCTGGCCGAACACCAGCGAACTACATTCCAGCCAATACCAAGCACACCAAGCGATAGTTCAGTTACTAACCCATCAGCCAGATTGTTTGCAGGAAAATCTAGATTTGCCCGCGGCAGTGGAGAAAATAGATCTAGTATTGAGCCAACAAACATTCGCACCGAAACGCCCTGCAGCCAATATCATGGTGCTCGGGGTGTTGGAAACCACCGGGTTAGTCTTTACCCATTTGTGGGTCTGCGAGTTAGACGAAGAGAACTTTCCCGCACAAAATACAGCACACCCTTTTATTCCTCGGCGTGTCGCTGCGCGATACGCGATACCTAGAAGTAGCCAGCCACAAGAATTGGTTTTTGCCAAGCAAATGCTACAGTACTGGCAAAGATCGACACAGAATCTCCAATTGAGTTTCAGCAGAACTTCTTCGGGTTCCGATCGCTTAGCCAGTCCGTTAGTGGCTGCATGGCCTTTGCATGAGTTTACCGGGCAATCGCACCACCCCTATCAACAGCCAAGTACAGTAGCGTTGGAATCCTTCATCGACGACTACGGTTTAGCGGTCGATGAAGCTTTTCACCGAGGCGGTGCCGGACTGATACAAGATCAAACAGAGTGTGCATTTCGGGCCTATGCTCAACACAGGCTTAAACTCAAGCGCTTGGATACTCCTCGTAACCTACCAGACAGTCTGACCCGAGGTTCGGTACTACATGACTGCTTGCATCAAATTCTGCAAAGCAATCCTTCACATCAGGACTTACTGAAGATTAGCGAGCCCGAGATTGTGCGAATTTGTCAGCAGGTCCTTGACACTCTGCCACAGAGTTTACCTGCCACTTTTGCTGCACATGAAATCACCCGGATATCGCAATTGGTGTTGCAGTGGATCGCTGTGGAGCACCAACGCCAACCATTTACCGCTATTGCTCTGGAAAAGACCTACCAGATCTCACTCAGTAATTTGTCCCTTACGCTGCGCATCGATCGAATGGACCGCGTGCAAGAACACTTGGTAGTCATTGACTATAAGACCGGAATAACCAAAATTTCAGGGCTCACCGAAACGCCACTTCGCAATACACAACTTCCACTATATAGCGCAATCAACTCAGACATTGCTGGCGTGTATTACGCCCAAATACGTCGTGATGAATGTCGTCTCACCGGCGTTGCAGACGCCCAGGCGCATATTGAAGGCGCAAAACTTCAGAATACTAAGCAGCCGTGGGAAACACAGAAGCACATTTGGCACACCGAGTTAGAGAAAATAGCAGATGCATTCAGCCAAGGCCGAGCGGATGTCAGTCCCGCTCCAGGTGCATGCGAATACTGCCATCTACAAAGCTTCTGCCGAATTAGCGAACAATCCCAGTGACTCGATCTACGTCAGCACCAGATCAGGCAAGCCGAGACCTTGCACTAGACCCGACTCGTTCTGTCATTGTGCAAGCGCCGGCCGGATCTGGAAAAACCACACTCCTGGCCCAGCGCTATATCAACTTGTTGGCACGAGTACAACGGCCTGAAGAAATTCTAGCCATAACTTTCACTAAGAAAGCCGCCGCCGAAATGCGCCACCGGGTGTTGGAATCGCTGCTAGGAAACAGCGAGGCTGCAATTAAAGTCAAACAGCATAGCGAAGCTATGGGTTGGGATATTTTCACCAACCCCAACCTCCTGAAAATTCAAACCATAGACAGCTTCGCCCTGGAAATTGCCAGTCAAATTCCTGGAGAACACTCGACACGTGGATTGTCGATTGTCGAAAATGCGATGGCTATGTATCAAGAGGCGGCGCAGACACTGTTCAACAGACTATACGAAGACAACCCAACCAATACTGTTATCGCCGAGTTCTTAGCCTTTCTCGACAACGACATAAATCGAGCCACGCGTTTGATCAGTTCAATGTTGGCTCGCCGTGATCAGTGGTTACATTTCGTTACGGCAATCGCCTCTACCCAGCCTACTGAGCAAGACCAAGTGAAGGGTATATTGAGCAAAGCTACGCACAAAATCCGTGCTGAAGCCGAAGAAAAACTTCGCTCACGTCTGACACCCCTCGACCTTGAAAGGCTAGGTGTGTTGGCTACGTTGTTTGGTTGCACCAGTAGCTTATTTGACATATTGCCACGCCTAATGACCAAGGCTGGCTCGTTGCGAAAACGTTTTACCGCAAAAGACGGGTTTGCTGAACCCACCTACCTGAAAGAGGTCAATTTATGGCTCAAAGAACTGTATGAGCGAGACTTAGCTGCGGATATCGAGGCATTTGTACAGCTGCCCCCTGAGCATCTTGAGCACAATCAAGTCAGCCTCATCCACTTGAGTTGCGTTTGCTTATCTCTAGCTGTGATTGAACTTGATTTCATATTTAGCAAAGCCGCCGCGATCGATTTCACAGGCTTGCTAATCAGAGCTAAGCAAGCGCTACACGACCATCACGGCAATCCTACCGACCTAGCCCTCTACTTAGATTATCGTATCTCGCACGTGCTGATTGATGAATTTCAAGATACTTCTCGATCCCAGCTCGAATTGTTCCAGGCGGTGATTCGAGCCTGGCAAGACGATGCCAACACAACGTTTTTCTGTGTTGGTGATCCTATGCAGTCAATTTACAAATTCCGCGATGCTGATGTCGCAGTCTTTACTGAGTGTCGCGAGCACGGCATAGGTGATGTGTCGCTAGAGGCAAACTATCTCTCAGCCAACTTTCGTTCTGACCCAAGGTTGGTTGAGTGGTGCAATGAAACCTTTGCCCACTTGTTTGCGTCATCCTCAACCATGCAGTTGGGTGGTGTTGCGTACAATCCCTCCCAAGCGGTGGTTAAGGCGGTGTCTAGCGCAGCGGTATCATTTACCTCGTTTGAGGATGAACGGATCGAATCAAATGAAACTGTTGCTCGTATCCAACATTTACTAAATCAAGATGATCGCTCTAGCATTGCCATTTTATGTCGAGCACGTACTCATGTAGCTGCCCTAATCAAACTTCTAGATGCTAAAAATATTGATTGGCAAGCAACCGATATGGATTCACTCGCGACTAAACCCATAATCTTGGACCTTCTCAGCCTGCATAGCACCCTCCTTGACCCTGGTGCGAGGTTGGCCTGGTTTAGTATTTTGCGTTCGCCGATGTTTGGTTTTACCTTAACCCAGCTGAGCGAATATGCTGAAGATCAGAATTTACTCCACGCTATAACCCAACGCCATGCCGACGATCCTCGCCTATCAAGACTTTTACAAGCGCACACCTGGGCAACCCAGCATTTGCATGAGCTGACCCTACGCGAGGTACTTGAAGGGTATTGGTTTCGCTGCGGAGGCATCGCTGCCTATCCTGGCCAAGCTCAACAACAGGCACAGAGTTTCCTTGATTTACTCGATGACATGGGTGATGTTGCCCACAATAGAGCAGATCTAGAATTCGCGTTATCGAGATTGTTTGGCGATGCCCAGACAGAAGCTCGGGTTGAAATTATGACCATCCATAAGTCTAAAGGACTTGAGTTTGATCACGTATTAGTCCCCTATCTACATAAGCGGTCGAGACCAGATGAGCCCCAATTACTGTTGTGGCGAGAAAATCGAGATGGCTTCCTAATGGGGGTACGAGAGGATCCCATTCATAACTGGCTAAAATTTGCAGATCGAACGCGCAACCAAAACGAGGAAAAACGACTTCTTTATGTCGCCTGCACGCGCGCCAAAACCAGTTTGTGGCTGAGCTTTACACAACAAGAGTCACGAAAAGTGGGTGGCATCGCTCGTTTTATTCAAACCATAGCCACACCCTTTGAGGATCTAGCCACGCCACTGGATGTAAGATCCAAACTTGAACAAGCAGATGTTTTTTCATCCCAGGGCTTGACGCGACTACCCAAGAACTATGTCTGGTCTGCCCCAGCGGTGCTTGAACTGCCGCCTTCGAATGCAGTTCGAATAGCTGTTGCCGATGTCATCGGCAGCCGTCGTGAGGTGGCACTAGGAGTCATTGTGCATCAAGCACTTGCTTGGCAAGCCCATCAGCAGTGTGACGTGGCTGAAACTATGGGTAGATTACCTTCCTGGTTGGCGCAACAACAAATCGATGACGCAGACATCGAACCTTTGCTAGCAAGAGCGAGAGATCATCTTGGCCAAACATTCACCGATCCCACTGGGCAGTGGATACTAGAACCTCATGCCCAGCACGAATGTGAAGTAGCATTGAGTGGTGTGGTCAACCGCGTGGTCATTCATGTTGTGCTGGATCGAATGTTCATCAGCGATGGCGTTCGTTGGATAGTCGACTACAAAACCACAGACCTCAACAATCACAATATTGATGCTGCCGTCGCGCGCTATCGACCTCAACTCCAACAATATACCCAAGTTGTAGCCGATTTGTTCCCGGAGCCTGTTCGTAGCGGATTGTATTTCACACATAGTTCGCAGTTTGTTGAACTATAGCGGCAACTAACGTTTTTGGTTCTAAACAGTTGCAATTTTTCTAAGTGACGTTAACATCCCCGCCATGAACACTTCTCAACCATGTAATACGCAGACGCCTGCAAACACCTCGTTTCGCACAGTGCAGGGTCTTATGATTGCTCGGCTGAGTATTGGCTGGCCAGGCTTTTTTTATCTGTTTGCCTAATCCAGCCTTCAAAATTTGATAGAAGGCGGTGAGCTGCCTTCATTCGGAAACCCCGTCAGGCAGCACGCCTAGCGGGGTTTTTTCGTTTAGACCCCCTCTACAGATAGATGATAGACAGACAATAGATAGGTATTGGAGGAGAAAAAAATGAAGTTAGAAAATCTAAATGTGGAGAAACATGAGGTGCTTATCACGCCGGAACACTTGAAGGCTCGTCTTCCCGTAGCAGAAAGTGTGCGAGAATTTGTTAACACTGCCCGTCAAACCGTACGCGACATTGTTGCAGGCAACGACCGCCGCCTCATAGTCGTGGTTGGCCCCTGCTCAATCCACGACCCAGACGCAGCTTTGGATTACGCCCGGCGCTTAAAAGAACTCGCCAAACAACTCGGTGACGACTTGTTCTGTGTCATGCGCGTCTATTTTGAAAAACCCCGAAGTACAGTTGGTTGCAAGGGATTGATTAACGACCCGCATTTAGATGATAGTTTTGCGGTGGCCACTGGCTTGGAGATCGCACGAAAATTACTGCTGGATATTTCAGAACTGAAATTGGCCATAGCCACCGAAGCTTTAGACCCTATTACCCCACAATACATGCAAGATCTCATTTCTTGGTCTGCTATCGGTGCGAGGACCACAGAGTCCCAAACCCATCGAGAAATGGCGTCGGGTTTAAGTTGTCCCGTTGGCTTCAAAAATGGCACCGACGGGTCTCTCAGTGTGGCCATTAATGCACTGCAATCTGCGACCAGCCCACATAGCTTCCTAGGCATCAGCCCAGCAGGACAAGTCAGCGTGATTCACACGCGCGGTAATCAACACGCGCATGTCGTGTTACGCGGAGGCTCCAACGGTCCTAACTACTCTACCAGCCACGTTACGGAAACCGAAATTGCGCTCAAGGCGATTGGATTACACCCCTCCATCATGATTGACTGCTCACATGCAAATTCCAACAAAGATCATCGCAACCAAAGTGTTGTTCTGGGCGATGTAGCGCAGCAAATAGTCAACGGCAATTCCTCTATTACCGGGGTCATGGTAGAAAGTAATATTCACCCCGGTAGTCAGAACCTAGACAATCCGAAAGACTTGGAATATGGCGTATCAGTGACCGATGCATGTATCGGTTGGGAAGAAACTGCGCAGGTGCTGAGTAAACTAGCCAGTGCGGTCAGCAAGGGTCGATAGTGCCTTATCGATACCTATTGATAATAGGCATTCTCAGTAACGGTATGGTCTGTTTGATCCAATATTGCAGTCAACTCTGGGATACGTTCCAAAAGCGTAACTTCAACACTATTCTTGAGGGTAATGTCTACCGCGGCACAACCTTGGCAACCGCCACCAAACTGCAGTACTGCCGCACTTTCCGAGGTTATTTCAATCAGGCTAACCACCCCGCCATGAGCAGCTAAACCTGGGTTTATTTCGTTATATAACACATAGTTGACGCGATCTTCTAAAGGAGAATCGTCGCTGACATTGGGTACCCGCGCATTAGGTGCTTTGATGGTCAACTGACCACCCATTTGATCTTCTTGATAGTCGACTACCGCATCCACAAGATAGGCCTCGCTGCGGCCCTCATACCAAGCTCTAAAGCCTTCGTATTCCACCGCGATATCGCCCGGCTGCTCTTCTCCTGGCTGACAGTAGGCGATGCAGGTTTCCGCTTGAGGTGTGCCTGGTTGCGCGACGAATACGCGTATGCTGGTTGCGGATTCTTGCTTCTCAAGCAACTCCTGCAGGTAGGTTTGTGCGCTGGCGGAAATTTCTATCATAGCGGTCTCTTATTTGTCTCGGATTGGTCTCTGGGTGTCAGCTATACCCGACTAATTTAGTCGGGTATAGCGTAAATTACTACTATTAAATAATTTCAAGTTATTTGTCGTAAACTTCAATTGTATTCATATAGCGGGGTGTTAGTTTACTGCCACCTAATCCCAGTGAAATTTCATGTCAGTGCCTACTTCCCACCTGTCTTCCATAAAAGTGCCTGGACCCAGTGCGCTGCAACTGTTAACCGATCTTATGAAACGCAGAATAGTCATCCTCGATGGGGCTTACGGTACCGCATTGCAAGGCTACGGGCTGGTCGAGTCAGATTACCGCAGCCAAATTCTGAGCGAGCACCCTACTCCATTACTGGGGAATCATGACTTGTTATGTCTCACCAAACCTGAGGTTGTACAGGCCGTTCACAGATCTTATCTGCAAGCAGGGGCGGACATTATTTCGACCAATACTTTTAGCGGCACCAGTATCGCCCAAACAGATTTTGGTACCCAGGCCTTGGCCCGTGAAATCAATGTCGCCGGCGCACGAATTGCTCGCCAGGTGGCAGATGAATTTAATGACGGTAAGCCCAGGTTTGTGGCGGGCAGTGTAGGTCCAACCAACCGCACTGCAAGCTTATCTCCAGACGTTAATCGACCAGGTTTTCGCAACATAACTTTCGATGAACTGGTAAGCAGTTACGTTGAAGCGATCGAAGGATTGGTAGAAGGTGGCGCTGACTTGTTGATGATCGAGACGATCTTCGACACGCTCAACGCCAAAGCCGCAATCTATGCTGCGCTGGACGTGCGGCAAGCACAGGGCATAGATTTACCTATGATTATTTCAGGCACCATTACCGACGCCAGTGGTCGTACCTTGTCTGGACAAACTTGCGAAGCCTTCCTGTACTCTATTCAACACGCTCAACCATTAGCCGTCGGGTTAAATTGCGCCTTAGGCGCAGAACAGTTACGCCCCTATGTGAATGACCTAGCCACGCGCTGTAGCTTTCCCGTTAGCGTTCACCCAAATGCAGGCTTGCCAAATGCCTTTGGAGAATATGATGAAACGCCAGAGCAAATGGCTGAAATCGTTACCCAATTTGCGCAAGCAGGTTGGATAAATGTGATCGGTGGATGTTGTGGCACCACCCCAGATCATATCCGAGCCATAGTAAAGGCGGTGGAAAAACTACCACCGAGACAGGTTCCCAAACGCACAAATCAACTCACTTTAGCAGGACTTGAACCTCTCAAAGTTGATGCTGAGTCATTGTTCGTTAACGTTGGAGAGCGAACCAATGTCACCGGTTCTGCTCGGTTTGCGCGCTTGATCAGAGAAAACAACTTTGATGAAGCCCTCAAAGTTGCCCGCCAGCAAGTAGAAAGCGGTGCCCAAATAATCGACATCAACATGGACGAGGGCATGCTAGATGGCGAAGCGGCAATGGTTGAATTCCTCAACCTTATCGCCTCAGAACCGGACATATCTCGTGTTCCCATCATGCTCGATTCTAGCAAGTGGTCGATCATTGAAGCCGGTTTAAAAATCGTCCAAGGCAAGGCTGTCGTCAATTCAATCAGCATGAAAGAAGGTGAAGGGCCCTTCATAGAAAATGCCAAGAAGTGTCTGCAGTATGGCGCTGCGGTAATCGTCATGGCTTTCGACGAAAAAGGACAAGCAGATACTTATCAACGCAAGATAGAAATCTGTGAGCGAAGCTACCGGATCCTTACTGAACAAGTGGGTTTCCATCCCTCAGATATCATTTTTGACGCTAATATATTCGCCATTGGTACCGGTATTGATGAACACAATAACTATGCCGTCGATTTCATTCAAGCGGTGAGTTGGATACAACAAAACCTTCCCGGCGCGAGCACTTCTGGTGGGTTAAGTAATGTCTCTTTTTCCTTTCGTGGTAACAACCCTGTACGCGAGGCAATCCACACGGTTTTCCTCTACCACGCTGTTCAAGCTGGTATGACTATGGGTATCGTCAACGCAGGTCAGCTGGGCATATATGCTGACATCGCAGAGAATCTTCGTGAGCGTGTCGAAGACTTGGTGCTAAACCGGCGTGACGATGCAACCGAACGGCTACTGGAAGTTGCCCAAGCGTTTACCAGCAACGCAAGCCCCAGCGACACTCAAGATATGTCTTGGCGAGAAGAAAGCGTACATAGTCGGCTTTCTCATGCCTTGGTCAAGGGCATAACAGATTTCATTGTTGACGACACAGAAGAAGCTCGTCTGCAAGCTGAGCGACCACTAGACGTTATTGAAGGACCCCTCATGGACGGCATGAGTGTGGTAGGAGATTTATTCGGCAGCGGCAAAATGTTTCTCCCCCAAGTGGTTAAAAGTGCTCGCGTCATGAAACAAGCCGTTGCACACTTACTACCCTTTATCGATGAAGAGAAAGGATTGCACAGTAATTCTAAAGGCAAAATTGTCATGGCGACGGTCAAAGGTGATGTGCACGACATTGGCAAGAATATTGTTGGGGTGGTACTTCAATGTAACAATTATGAGATCATAGACCTTGGCGTTATGGTGCCGGTTGAAAAGATCCTGGCCACAGCGCGTGAAGAGCAAGCAAGCGCCATCGGCTTATCTGGGCTCATCACCCCATCGTTGGACGAAATGGTCAATGTCGCCAGCGAAATGCAGCGTTTGGACATGAACATTCCACTGCTAATCGGTGGAGCAACAACCAGTAAGGCACACACCGCAGTAAAAATTGAGCCTGCCTATCAAAATGCAGCCACCGTATATGTGACCGACGCATCCAGAGCGGTAAACACAGCCTCCGCTTTGTTGTCTGATGATAAAAGTTATGCAGTATTCGCCGCCAACACTCGCGCCGAGTATGAAAAAGTGCGTGTTCGTGTTGAAGCTCGACGAAGTAAGCAAGCCTTCCTCAAACTAACCGACGCACGCAGTAATAGTGCGCCTTTAAATTGGAAGAACTATCAACCACCGAAGCCCCTCACCACGGGTATTCAAACGGTCACTCCTAAGCTGACAGATCTGCTCGCGTTTATCGACTGGACACCATTTTTTATGACCTGGGAGCTTGCGGGAAAGTACCCCAAGGTGCTTGAAGATGAGGTTGTGGGAGAAGCGGCAACACAATTATTTGCTGATGCGCAACAAATGCTCAATTGGCTGATAGATGACGGGCGGCTACAAGCCAAAGGCGTGTATTGCATTTGGCCCTGCAATCGCAAAGGCGCAGATGACCTAGAAATTTATTCAGATGAGAGTAGAAACGAGGTCATAGCCACCCTCCACCACCTGCGGCAACAAGCGCCAAAGCCAGATGATTCTGCGCCGAACTTTTGTTTGGCAGATTTCATAGCAGAACCAGGCAAGCCTGACTATCTAGGCGGTTTTGCAGTGACGACAGGCATCAATATCGAAGACATTCTAAAAGACTATCCCGATGATGATTATTCACAAATAATGATCAAGGCGCTGGCTGACCGACTAGCAGAAGCCTTTGCCGAATACCTGCATTTACAAGTAAGACAGAATGACTGGGGTTACGCCAAAGATGAATCGTTAGACTCTGAGTCTCTGATCAGCGAGCAATACCAGGGAATTCGCCCCGCTCCAGGCTATCCAGCCTGCCCAGAACACAGCGAAAAAGAAACTTTGTTTGAGCTTTTAGAAGCGACCTCTAGAACACAAATAGAGCTGACCGAAAGCTATGCCATGTTGCCTGCTGCTTCTGTGAGTGGATGGTATTTTTCACATCCAGACAGCCGCTACTTTGGGGTGGGTAAAATTGACAAAGAACAATTGGCTGACTATGCCCAGCGTAAAGGCGTCAGTATAGAGTGCGCAACTGGCTTACTGAGACCCCTACTCCCAGACTAGGGTCGCAAGACCAACTTACCATGTGGTTCTAAGCTTATGCCGCATCGCGCTTGAGAAGGCGGTTGCGCCCTGGTAATGTCGCGTCGCCTCGAAGAGACCATCTAACATGTACCAGTACGACAAATTCGATCATACCTTTGTCGCCGAGCGCGTTGCACACTATCGTGCACAGACTTTGCGCTACCTTGACGGCAAACTTTCCGAAGACGAATTTTTGCAGCTTCGTTTACGCAATGGGCTTTATGTACAACGCCTAGCCCCAATGTTGCGAGTCGCAGTACCGTACGGAACCCTTTCCAGCGACCAACTGCGTATGTTGGCGGCTATCGCGCGAAAATATGATCGTGGTTATGGCCACCTCAGCACGCGTCAGAATATGCAATACAATTGGCCTGAGCTCGCCGAAGTGCCAGATATTTTAGAAGATCTTGCATCGGTCGAAATGCACGCCATTCAAACCAGCGGCAACTGTATAAGAAATGTAACCACTGACGAATTTTCAGGTGCTGCATTAGATGAGTCAGTTGACGTGCGACCCTATTGCGAGATTCTTAGACAGTGGTCTACCTCACACCCAGAATTTGATTGGCTACCACGCAAGTTTAAGATTGCGGTCACAGGCGCAACCGAGGACCGAGCAGCAATAACCGTGCACGACATAGGTATTCGTGCACACCGTGACGATCAAGATCAAATTGTATTTGACATATTCGTCGGCGGTGGGCTTGGCCGCACCCCGGTTGTTGGGGTGCTGATGATAAGCGGGTTACCCGTAGAACATCTACTCACCTATGTCGAAGCGATTATGCGTGTATACAACCGCTTCGGCAGGCGCGATAACAAGTATCGCGCAAGAATCAAAATTTTAGTTCGCGCTCTGACTGCGGACGGCTTTCGTGATCGAATTGATGAAGAATGGATGCATCTAAAATCTGGGCCAAGTACTCTGACCCAAGATGAAGTCGACAGAATGCGTTTGCATTTTACGCCCCCCAAATTCGACACTCTGCCAGACTTTACAGATGCGTTAGCGCAACAGAGACTCGCCGAGCCCGAGTTTAGCCGTTGGGTTAAACACAATGTGACCCCCCACAAAGCTCCGGGGTATGCCGTAGTTACTTTATCCACCAAGGTGACCGGCATTCCACCAGGCGATGTGAGCGATGAACAAATGGATTGTGTGGCTGACTGGGCAGAAGCTTGGAGCTTCAGTGAATTGCGAATCAGCCATGAGCAGAATTTTGTCATACCCCATGTTGCACAAAACAAGCTTCTGGAACTATGGGGGGCTGCCCGAGCAGCCGGCATGGGTGCAAGCAACAAAGGGCTTCTAACCGACATTATATGCTGCCCAGGAGGTGACTATTGCTCACTGGCCAATGCTAAATCTATTCCGGTAGCAGAATCGATTCAACGTCGCTTCGACGACTACGACTACCAACATGATTTGCACGAGTTAGACATCAACATCTCCGGCTGTATGAACGCATGTGGCCATCATCACGTTGGGCATATTGGTATTCTCGGAGTAGATAAGAAAGGAGCGGAATTTTATCAAATCTCCCTAGGGGGGCATTCTGGCCACAGCGGTATTGGTGCCACTCTTGGCCAAATTGTCGGCCCCTCTTTTGCGCGTCGTGATGTCAACGATGTGATCAACAAAATATTTGACGTGTACTTAGCCAACCGTACCCAAGAAGAACATTTTTTAAATTGTTTCAAACGCATCGGGCTCGAGCCGTTCAAGGAAAGCATTTATGCCAGTTCTGATTAAACAAACGAATCAGACCCAAGGCGAATGGTCGGTTGCACCCCTGGACCAACCTAAATGGCAAAGTAGCGACACATGGTCTAAAGGCACACCTTTAATCTTGCAAGTAGACGAAGAACCCGCTTCTGAATATGTCGAAGCGAGCGCCATTGCTATTGAGTTTCCTGCATTCATTGACGGGCGCGGTTTGTCTTTAGCTGTATTGTTACGCAGTCGCTTTGATTTCACTGGCGAGCTTCGAGCTGTGGGCGCAGTGCATGAAGATATACTGCACTACATGGTACGTTGCGGGTTTGACAGCTTCGAATTGGGTGACGATCGTGACGCTGACATCGCTCTTGCCCAAATCGCTCCATACTCAGATCATTACCAAGCTTCCGTAGTGAACCCTGAGCCCGCTTTTAGACGTGTGAATCGCGGACACAACGCGTAAAATCTAACAATCTCCTCATCGAAGGCATGCATGCCCCACTCAGGCATTATTGAATCATTCTTCTTCATCTTTGCAGGTGCGGCGGTATTAGCAACTTTTGCCCTATACACGCGTCAGCCACTGCTGGTGGCCTATATTTTGCTCGGCTGTCTTTTGGGACCCTTTGGTTTCAGCATGGTCAGCGACGCTGCCCTACTGTCGGAAATAGCCGAGTTCGGCATCATCTTCTTACTGTTCTTGGTCGGCTTAGACCTCCAACCCAAAAAGCTAAAGAACATGATTGGCGCGACCTTGTTTACCGCCATAGGTACCACGGTTGCGTTTTTTGCCTTGGGTTTCTTCGTCATGTTTGGTTTTGGGTTCACCCTGGTTGAGGCATCTGTTACCGGTCTGGCGGTAACCTTTTCTAGTACCATACTCGGTATAAAATTACTCCCAACCACGGCCCTTCACCATCGGCACATTGGTGAGGCAGTGGTCAGCATACTGTTGATACAGGACTTCATTGCGATATTAGCCATACTACTACTCAACGGACTTGGCATTGACAGGCAAGCCTTGCTGCAGAGCCTAGCCACCATATTTCTAGGCTTACCCGTAGTTGCTGTTTTTGCCTATGTAGGCGTTCGATTCGGACTCCTGGCGCTGATCACCAAATTCGATGCGTTTCACGAATATATATTTTTGGTTGCTATCGGCTGGTGCCTCGGTATTGCAACCCTTGCCTCGACAATCGGCTTGTCGCTAGAAATCGGTGCCTTCATCGCCGGTGTGTCATTGGCAACCAGTCCTATCTCGCAATACATCGCAGAGAGCCTTCGTCCC
Source organism: Gammaproteobacteria bacterium (assembly GCA_003230835.1). Classification (GTDB taxonomy): domain Bacteria; phylum Pseudomonadota; class Gammaproteobacteria; order Pseudomonadales; family Azotimanducaceae; genus UBA4421. The sequence continues at coordinate 1,474 of QIGT01000285.1, read as the reverse complement.
TTACGAGATTTCTTTCTGGTATTGTTTTTCTTTTCCGTTGGAGCAGGCCTCAACCTTGACCTGATAGGTGATGTTTGGCTGCCTGCACTTTTATTGGCGGCATTGTTAGTTGGGCTCAAACCGATGATCTTTGCTGCACTACTCAAATTGCGCGGAGAGCAAAGCGATATGGCCTGGGAAGTGGGCTATCGACTCGGGCAAGCTTCAGAGTTTTCCCTGCTCCTGAGTTACATTGCACTGACCAATGCACTGGTCAGTGAATCTGCAGCGTTGGTGATTCAGTTCGCAACTGTTCTAACCTTAGTGGTGAGTAGCTATTTCGTGATTTTTCGTTATCCAAGTCCGATCGCACCCAGCGCCAGACTTCGTCGCGACTGACCTGCTAGCTTGCAGAGCTGCCTAGCTGTCGTTGATATTTTTCTACCTTAGATGCAGGACACCTCTGCCTACCATCGCCCCGGCCATGATTCGATCAATGGCTTGCGACAGAGTATCCAAAGTTAAAGACTCTTCTAGGTTGGATAAATCTACCCGCCATTCGCCACCTAGCTTCTGCCAAATTCTTTGTTTCTGCTCAATGGGTAGCTGAACCGAATCAATACCCAACAAGTTAACGTTACGTAACAAGAAAGGTATTACAGTTGCTGGAAACTCAACACCACCCACCAGACCACAAGCGGCTAAGCTGCATCCATAACGAAGGCTCTTAACCGCATTAAACAACATTTCCCCGCCCACGGTGTCTACCACTCCACCCCAGCGCTCAGCCAACATCAGTTTAGAAGTACCTTGATTTGCGTCTTCTCGGGAGAGTATTTCGCTGGCGCCCAGCTCTTTTAGAAAGTCAGCCTTATCAGGCTTGCCAGTTACTGCCGCCACTTCAAAACCTAAGTGAGAGAGTAGTTTTACCGCCACAGAACCTACACCACCGGTTGCACCGGTCACCAGCACTGGACCAGATTGGCTTGTCATACCAGTGCTTATGAGCTTATCGATACATGCGGCTGCGGTGAAACCAGCAGTGCCCAATATCATGCTGGTGTGAGTATCTAAGCCTTGGGGCATCTTCACAGCCCAGCCGCTCGGCACCCGTATGCGCTGTGCAAATCCGCCCGCTGTGCTCATGCCTAGATCAAAGCCGATGACAATGACCTCATCACCCACGGTAAAATCTGGAGTTTCGGATTCCAGCACAATACCCGCTGCATCAATTCCCGGCGTATGCGGAAACTTGCGTGTAACACCTGGGTTGCCTGTCGCTGACATACCGTCTTTGTAGTTCAGCGAGGAAAACTGCACATCAATGAGTAATTCTCCGGCCGGAAGATCCTCTACTTCTCGATCTACGATAGAACGCGAAAATACACCTTCTTCTTTCTCAACACGAAATGCTTTAAAACTCATTTACCCTCTCAATTGTGTGTGGCCTGCACCTTATGCACGCCAAGACGATAGTACGCCTTCCACCTTATCC
>QIGT01000010.1 GCA_003230835.1 Gammaproteobacteria bacterium | reverse complement strand
GAAATTGAGGAAGCTGTTGTATCCGCTCGTTACTTAGCCGCCGCTCGCGACGGTGAAACTTCGCAACACGACATTATTTCCGCCGTTGACCGCACATTTCCCATCGCAGTTCTACGCGCCGAAAGTATTAGTTCGCTACGCGCTTGGGCAGCAGATAGAACTGTTCCCGCCTAACGAACCAAGGTCAGGGATAACAGGAAAACAACGTATGCCACGCTGGAGCAGTAAAAACGCACACAACGTTCTCTGTTCAACACTGCCGCCGTCAACATAGTAGCTGACCCTATGGTCTAGCTGGGTTGCTTGATCACGAATCAGATGCAGTTGTATCGATATTGCGCCCGCCATTGCATTCTCACCTAGTTTTAAGGTAATTCCCACGCCAGCCTGTCCCACACTGTGCACCAGGGTGCGTAAAATAACTTCGCTGAAAATTTTCCGAGGAACTTCATGCACCACCATGTCATCCAACGCTATGACATTTGCGTTTCGTCGGCCATTGAGTATGAGTGCATCCTCTCCAAAAAAATCTCCAGGGGCGAGGTGACGCAGAGTCCTGGAACCATGATGTACCACGCCGTGTCCTTGCTCAACCACAAAGCAGCAATCGGCACTGTCGCCACAGCGTAACAACCCTACACCTCGACGAAAATGTCGTACTTTGAAGCTGCTAAGCAATTGTTGCCATTGCTCAGGCTCCAAGTTACGCACCATATGCGAACCAAGGAAATTACGTAGCCATCCGTCAGCTTGCGATGTTTTCGCGTTCAAAGCAGCTTGGCCATAACTCATTAGGAACTCTCGGCGGGTATCGGGTACGAGCAGAATTTGGCAGGTGGTTTTTGTGCGTACTGCCTCACAACCAGGGTAGAAGTGGCGCACTGTGCCAGCGGTGGCACTTTTTACAACCTGCTTTGGCATGAGGGTAGCAACAGTACCTTTAAGTAGGTAGAAGTGACTCCTCATTTTTTTACGATTCTGTACTACCCAACGTTCTGTTGGAATACACAATACCTGTGCAGAGCTGGCCAAACTTTTCAACTCGCAATTAGGCACCTGGGAAAACTCTTCTATGCGCTGAATCTGATGTAGCAACATAGGCAACAATTTGCGCCCAACAGCCGCATACGACTATCGCTTTTTGTCACTGAAAAGGGTGAGAGATTAACCCTAGGGAACCTCTGATGCGGCAGGCTACAACTAACGGTTTAGTGCACGATGTCCGATATCTTTACGATAGTATTGATTACGCCAACCGATAGTATCCACGCGCTCGTATGCGCGTGCCTGGGCATTGGACACGCTGGAACCAAGACCCACCACACAGAGAACCCGCCCACCATTGGTTACAACTTCATTGGCATGCATAGCCGTGCCTGCATGAAATACCTTGGTGTCAAACAGTTCTTTGTCTAAACCACTGATCGGCTCGCCTTGGTCATAGGCTTGCGGATAACCGCCTGCGGCCATCACCACCCCTACGGCTGTACGACTATCAAATGCAAGTTGCGTACCCGCCAGCTCCCCAGCCAGAGCCTTCTGACATACCTCGAGCAAGTCAGACTGAAGACGCATCATCACCGGCTGAGCTTCGGGATCACCAAACCGGCAATTGAATTCGATGACCTTGGGTTGCCCCTGGGGTGTGATCATTAAACCGGCATACAAAAAGCCTGTGTAGGGAATGCCATCAGCCGCCATGCCGGCAAGGGTTGGTTCGATGACTTGTTGCATGACCATTTGATGCATCTGCGCATCAATGACCGGTGCAGGAGAGTACGCCCCCATCCCGCCTGTATTAGGTCCTGTATCTCCATCATCACGGGCCTTGTGATCTTGCGAGGATGCAAATGGAATTGCAGTTTTTCCATCGCATAAGCATATGAAAGTCGCTTCTTCACCGGCGATAAATTCCTCAACAACCACCTTTGCCCCCGCATCGCCTAGGGCTTTTTCACCGAGCATAGCCTCCACAGTAGAGTAGGCTTGTTGAATACTTGTCGCCACCACAACACCCTTGCCTGCGGCCAAGCCGTCAGCCTTGATGACAATGGGGACACCTTGTGCGTGAATAAACGCCTTAGCTTTATCGGCATCTGTAAACGATTCATAAGCTGCGGTTGGAATGTCATACCGCGCCAAAAATTCTTTGCTAAAAGACTTTGATCCTTCCAATTGAGCCGCAGCCTGGGACGGACCAAAACAGGCGTGTCCGGCTTGCGTAAAATAATCAACAATACCAGCGACCAGTGGCACCTCAGGACCCACCATAGTGAAGCCAATTTTTTCTTGCGCGACCAAGTTCAACAGAGCATCGAATTCATCGACGGCGATATCTACGTTGCGCATGCCTGCTTCCAGAGCTGTACCTGCATTACCCGGGGCAACCAATACCTCTTCAACCCCAGCACTTTGGCTTAGACGCCAGGCCAGCGCATGCTCTCGCCCGCCCGCTCCAATCACCAATACCTTCATCGCCTATTCCTCCAGTTGCTCAAGTTGCCGCGTTCGTTCCCTAGTGTCGAAAATGACGAACACCAGTAAATACCATTGCCAGACCATGTTCGTTAGCGGCTTCGATAACTTCACCATCTCGCATAGAACCGCCGGGTTGAATAATGGCACTGATACCATCAGCCGCCGCCGCATCTATGCTGTCACGGAAAGGAAAAAATGCGTCAGATGCCATCACCGCCCCAGCAACTGGGATACCGGCTTCTTGAGCCTTCAATCCAGCTATTTTCGCACTCATCACCCGCGCCATTTGACCTGCACCAACCCCTACAGTTTGTAAATCTCTGGCATACACGATCGCATTAGATTTAACAAACCAAGCCACCTTCCAGGCAAACATAAGATCCTGCATTTGTTGCTGGGTGGGCTGAGCCTGGGTGACAACTTTTACCGCACTATCATCCAGGCACATTTCGTCTGCGCTTTGTACCAGCAAACCGCCGCCTACCCGTTTAAATTCTATGCCTCGAGACAAACCAATAAATTGCCCACAAGCCAATAAACGTACATTTTTCTTTTGCTTGGCAACTTCCACAGCATCTGCTTCCACTGTGGGGGCAATGACAACTTCAACAAACTGGCGCTCCAATATAGCCGCCAACAGCGGTCCGCTCAGAGGCCGGTTGAAGGCAATGATGCCGCCAAACGCAGAGCTGGTATCTGTATCGAACGCCTTGGTATACGCGTCACTGATATTGCCGGCCACGCCAACCCCACAAGGATTGGCATGTTTCACTATGACGCAGGCGGGCTCATCAAACACTTTCACACATTCCAATGCAGCATCTGTATCTGCAATATTGTTATAAGAAAGCGTCTTACCTTGAAGTTGTTGGTAATTGGCAATATTGCCACTCTTGGTACCTATCACCTCGGTGTAGAATGCCGCTTGCTGATGAGGGTTTTCCCCATAGCGCAGCTCATCCATCTTATTGAAGGTCAAAGTGATGCTGTCAGGAAGTGCTTCAGACGCACCAAGATATGCCGCAACAGTGGCATCGTATTGGGCTGTGTGCCTAAATGCTTTGACGGCGTATCGCCGTCGTACATCGTAGTCTATGCCCTTCAGCAGCTTGGCCAACACGTGTGCATAGTCTGCAGGATCAACCACCACTAACACATCTTGGTGATTCTTGGCCGCAGATCGCAGCATGGCAGGTCCACCGATATCAATATTTTCAATGGCGAGCTGTTCTGTACAATCTTCACGTTGAATTGTCGCAGCAAAGGGATAGAGGTTGACCACCACCATGTCGATGGGTTCAATTCCGTACTCAGCCATGACATCACCATCTATGCCCCTTCTGCCCAAAATCCCCCCATGTATTTTCGGGTGAAGTGTCTTTACCCGCCCGTCCATCATCTCCGCAAAGCCGGTGTAGTCAGAAACTTCTGTTACAGCGATTCCAGCTTCATTCAAAACCCGGAACGTGCCACCAGTGGATAATATTTCCACCCCTGCTGCCGCCAACCCTTCACCCAGCTCAACAATACCGGTCTTATCTGAAACGCTTATTAGCGCCCGCCGCACCTCTAACCCTGCCACCATTCCCCCTCATATAAATTGTTGGTCGACTATTCGAAAAGCCTGCCGACGTTAGGCCGCATCCACCAAATTCTGCGCGTTATCAAACAACTGTCTATCCGCGATTTGACGCAGCATGGAGATTTGTTCATCGGCTGTGGCTATGGTTTGCATTGTTCGGGTAGGTTTCGCCACGCCGAGTTCAGCGCAATAGGCCACTATGTGTTTGCGCGCAATTCGCACCCCTGCTTCTTGCCCGTAAAATTCATGCATTGCGCAGATATGCGCCATCACAATTTGCCATTTTTCTCGCAATGAAGGTACTTTGCCGCCGGTGAGTTCAGCAAACAGCCAAGGTCGCCCGATCGCTGCGCGCCCAATCATCAGTCCATCTGCTTGTGATTGTTCTAACGCTATCGCCGCAGAAGCTACATCGGTGATATCACCATTGACTAAAACAGGAATATTCACTGCCTGTTTTAACCGACAAACATTTCGATAATCGACTTGGCCGACAAATTTGCACACTTTACTGCGGCCATGCATGACAATGAGCTGCGCACCCGCGCTCGCAGCGATGACCCCGGCAACGACACCCAAATCATCGTTGGGCGTTAGCCCGGTGCGAGTCTTAATGGTGACTGGCACATCGACGGCCTGTGCGACCGCTTCTACAATTCGACCGATCTGAGCGCTATCGGCCAACAACGCCGAACCTGCTGATTTCTTACAAACCTTCTTCGCTGGGCAACCAAAGTTGATATCGATTACCTGCACGCCTGCATCAACGTGTCGCCTAGCAGCGTCTGCCATCACTTGAGGTTCTGTACCCGCGATTTGCACAGCCACCGGAAAGGCCCCAGGCACCGGCACACGACGCAAGCTACTCTTACCCGTATCCCAAAGCTGAGGTTGACTTCCGACCATCTCGCTGACCATATAGCCGACCCCAAACTGCCAGGCAAGGCTGCGAAACGGGACATCTGTAAGACCCGCCATAGGCGCTAGAGCGATATTGTTTCGTAGTTTGAAGGGACCGATGTGCATGCAGTGTGGGATGTAACGGCAAGGTCGCACATCATACTCGCTAAGAGTGGATACTGGGAACACAAAGTGTCCCCAGCGCTGTATCAAATGCTACATTTTCATTTCAAAAAAGCACAACTTATTTCCGTCGAGGTCGCGCACATATCCGCCGTAGAAGATCGGTAGGCGATCGCCAGGTTCACCTTCATCCTTGGCACCCAACTCCAGTGCTTTTGCATAAAGTTTGTCTACGCCTTCGCGTGAACCACCGGGAATCGCAATCATGTTGCCGTTTCCACAGTTCGCTGCCTGCTCATCGTAGGGGGTACAAATTGCCAACATTGCAGCATCCGGACCTGTGCCGTAAAACTTGATACGATCTTGACCAAACAGTTGCGTGGCGCCTACTTCAGCAAGTAGAGGACCGTAGAAGCTTTCGGCGCGCGCCATGTCGCTGACACCAATTGTTACATATCCAAGCATGTTAATTTCCATCGAAATGTTTTGGCCGGCTAGTAAACAGCGCCACGCCACCTAAGCGCAAGCCTTTTACTCAACCATCAGGCGTCTACCTATTTACGCGCGCTATTTGGACACGAGAGCGCACTCACCGAAAAACGACTCGGTAGTTCAAGCTGTCTTCCCCCGGGTCTTGCATTTGAATAGAAATATGTACCGGTGTTCGAGGCGCCATCATTTGCCGCGCCACCACTTCGCCACGCAAGTATTCACCGGGCTGGAATCGACGACCTGCGACCAGATTACCATTCAAAGAAGTGAGTATCAGCTCAATGATCGGGAAAGGTTGCGGAAAATCTGCGTTATTGACGAGCAAGGCATCGTATATCAGCGCGTCATCTCGATCGGGATGATCCCTAAGCACAGCATCTTTAGCACTGATCAGGCTTACGTCACGTTTTATCGGCAGCTCACATCCCACCACTGCGCAAATTTGTGCATACAACGGACGCAAGGCATCGTCCTTTCCCCAACTGTCGAATTGAAACCATAGAACTTGAGCCGGTAGTGCAACGAGCCCCAAAAATAGCAACAGCCAACTGACCCAAACTCGCCGGCGGGGTTCTTGCAAATTGGCGTCATCTTCTAATGTTGGAGGCGAAGGTAAAGAAAGCGACGCGACCGCCGCAGATTCATCGAGCACACTGGCGCGCCTTGGTACGGGCGATTTCGATGTTTGGGTCGCCTGAAGTTGCGGGGGTTGCCCAGCTTTGTGCTCACCTTGGTCATCTGGCACAACCTCGGTGTCGGTGTCGGTGTCGGTGTCGGTACTTTCGGACCAAGCAGTTTCCACGACATCGTCAGACCAGGCAGACGATTCATCCTCATCAGATTCATCCTTATCAGAGTCATCTGACTCTTCCGGCTTTTCCAGCTTTTCCAGCTTTTCCGAGCCATCCGACTCCATTGAAGGCTCTTCGCTGGCCTCATCTGTGGTTTCTGTTTGGCTCTCCTGTGGTTTTTCCTCCGCTACGTCACTGACGTTCACCGCAGTACGTTTTGGCTCGCCGCGCAACTCTGCCATGAGTTCGGCTTCTAGTGCATCTAGATCAGCGTGTTGCGGGGCTGTCTCCGTGTCATGCAAATCTGCCTCTTCTGGGGAGCTCGCAATCTCCTCAAGCAGCGCATCCACATCCTCTTCACTGTCGCCAGACGCTAAGGGTTCGCCATCTATCAACAGGTAGTCTGTACCCTCAAATACAGTCAAACAAGCACCACAACGCACCCGGCCAGAAGCGACACGCAACTGTTGCTCAGTAACCCGAAAACGCGTATCACAGTTTGGGCACGCAGTAACTAAGGGGTCTAGGGCGTCTTCAGACATGACCGATCAAACACAGCCAACCAGCCTCGCTTGAGGGCGTTGTAAAGGAAGTTGATACATAACTACGCATGACTTCTTCGCCTTGGTCGAGTAGCAAACCCGACAGAATAATTGCCGCCTTATCCTGATTCATCACGTATTCAAAATTCGGCGCCAATTTTTTTAGCGGCCCAGCCAATATGTTGGCCACCACAACATCGAAAGAATTGTGTTGTTGCTGGACATCCCATTGGTTAAGTCCGAGTACCTTTATTTGTTGTTCGCTTAGCTCATTGTAGGCTGCGTTTTGTAAGGTCGCTATCACCGCTTGCTCATCATGGTCTACCGCAACCACTTGGGCACCTAATAGTGCTGCCGCAATACCTAATATTCCAGAACCACAGCCAAAATCGAGTACCCTTTGGCCCGGGCGAATGTGCTGGGCAATCCAAGCAAGACACAGTCGCGTGGTTGGATGGGTACCAGAACCAAAGGCCATGCCAGGCTCTAACCTCAGCGGCACAAGGTGCGATTGCGCCGGGGTGGGATGATCTTTGGGCATCAGCCAAAGTCGATCTGCAAAAACTTCATTAACCGCATGCTGCCGAGAAATACCTTGCCAGTCTGTATTCCCGACAAAGGTCACCTCAAGTTCACAAGCACTCAGCTCTATCGTTTCAAGGAGCCTGCGGCGAACTTGTGCCATATCAACGTCAAGGTCGAATAACGCCTTTAAGCGAACCTTCGACCAAAGTGGTGTCTCCCCAGGGTTGGGTTCTAAGACCGGTTCTTCACTTTCACTGAGCAGTGTAATAGACAATGCGCCGACGCTGAGCAGGGTCTCTTCTACCCGGGGTAAGGCAACAGTTGCAACGCTAAGTTCTATCTGCAGCCAACTCACAACAACCTAAACAGTACTTCCCCCGTACTCACGGGCTGTGCATTAGCAACACAAAGTTCAGCTACTGTACCTGCCTGTGTAGCATGCACTTCGTGCATCATTTTCATGCTCTCAATAACGCAAATCACATCACCTACCTGCACTGTACTGCCAACCTCTATATAAGGTTCTGATTCAGGATCGGGAGATCGATAAAACGTACCTGCCATGGGAGACTCGACGGCGAAGCTATTCGTCCCAGATAAGCTTGTCGCCACCGCAGTGGCTGTCGTCACCGGCACGGCACCGATCACCCGAGGTGTATTGCTGATCATTGCGATACGCACAGATTCATCGCCACTAGATACTTCCAGCTCAGCAATGCCTGATTCTTCTACCAGTTCTATCAGTTTCTTAATTTTACGCAGATCCACAATACCCTCTGATCTGTTATGGAATAGATTTGCACGCAGCTTGCAAAGCAAGCAAATAGCCCTGTGCACCGAGACCAGTAATCACCCCTAGCGCAATGTCGCTAAGGTATGAATGCTGCCGAAATTCTTCACGTGCATGCACATTAGACAGATGTACTTCGATGAACGGTATTTGCACGCCTAAAAATGCATCTCTAAGAGCGATACTAGTATGCGTAAATGCACCAGGATTAATAATTATGAACGCAACGCCATCTGCCTTTGCGGCATGCACTGCTGCAATGAGTTCGTGCTCGGCGTTGCTCTGATGGGTAACAATGTCGACCCCAGGCGGGGCATGTTCCACAATGCTTGCGTTAATGTCCGCCAGCGTGTCGTAACCGTATACCTCCGGCTCTCGGCTACCCAGTAAATTTAAGTTCGGCCCATGTAGAACCAATATTGTCGGCATGAGAACGTGCCTCTCGCCATAAAAAAGCGCATTTTGCGCAATTCACTTCAAGATGCAAGATCTTTGCTGACTAATTAGTTCCAGTCCAAAATACGCAGTATTTGGGGCTAGAACTAGAGAGGGCAGGACGCCCGAGACAAAATCCGTAGGGTTTTGAAAGGTTTCTGCAAGAAACCGTTGGGAGGAAATTGCCAGGAAGGCAATTTCTGGACAGCAACTAATGAGAGCATTTTTGAGCGCACGTTAGTGGATTTTAACGGTATTTTAAGCGAAGTTTCCCGATGAAATCGCTAAAATTCGAGCCAGAACAGCGTTCAGATGACGCGCCAGTGTGTCTGCATTAACCTCTCCCTGGACCCTAACATCGGTCATTTCACTCCCATCTTCCGAGAAAAATACCAAACTCGGCGGTCCAAACAAGCCATAGTTATTCAATAGCGCGCGATCTATTGCATCGTTATCTGTCACATCAGCCCGCAGCAAGGTGAACTGCGCCAACCCTGCCGCCACCCGCGCTTCTGGAAAAACATTCCTTTCCATCGCCTTACAGGAAATGCACCAATCGGCATACAGATCGAGCAACACCGGTTTATCACTGGCCGCAATCTTCGCTTCAACGTCTTCTAGGCTTTTCACTGCAATCCAGTGCACCTCAAGGTTGGCTTGACCACCAACCAAAGCACCACTACCTGGTGATTGATTGAGTTTAGCTAACGGTTTTAGTGGATCATTCCCACCGCTGGCTGCGCCAATGAATAACAAAACGGCCCAGATAAAGCTCATCGCTCCAACGGCCTTGGCCAACTGCGCAAACCCTTTGCGGGGCGCAAAGTCTAAGACACCAAGATATACACCACTACACATCAGCAATGTCGCCCAAAGCGCCAGTGTTACGGCCGGCGGCACGACACGTTCTAACAGCCAAATTGCAACCCCGAGCAACATCACACCAAATACCGCTTTAACGTTGTCCATCCAGGCGCCCGCACGCGGCAGCCAATGCCCACCACTGCCACCAACAATCATCAACGGCACTCCCATGCCTAATCCGAGCATCAACAATGCTGAACCGCCTAATAACGCATCATTGGTGGTAGAGATGTAGACCAATGCACCAGCAAGAGGCGCGGAAATACACGGCGACACCACCAAACTCGACAGCGCACCCATGACAAATACTGAGGCATACTTGCCCCCTTTTTGCTTTTCGCCCATGGCGTTCAACTTATTCTGCAAACCCTGGGGAAGTTGCAGTTCATAAAAGCCAAACATAGACAGCGAAAGCAGCACAAAAATAAAGGCGAAAAACACCAAAATCGGCGTAGATTGCAAGGCAGCTTGTAGATTCAGGTCTGCGCCAAGCTGACCCACCGCGGTGCCCAGCGCGGCATAAGTCAACGCCATGCCAAGTACATAAGCCAATGACAAGGTGAACGCTCGTTGTTTGGATATGCCTTCACCCTCACCAACAATAATGCTGGATAAGATAGGCACCATGGGCAGCACACATGGCGTAAATGCCAAACCAATGCCAGCAATAAAAAATAACGCCAGCGCATACAACATGGTGTCGTTGGCTAAAACTCGCGCCAACAACTGCTCTTCTGTTGCTGCAACCTCGGGCAGGTTATCTAATGTGGTGCTCGCGATAGGTTTCTCGCTCACCGCGGAGACGGGAATTAAGGTTGCGCCGTCGTAGTCAAACCAACGAGTTTCCGGCGGATAACACAGCCCTGCATCGGCACAGCCTTGATAAGATATTCCCAGTTGGGTTCGTACATCTGGGTTGTGGCGCAGGGCAATACGGGCTTCTGCGTTGTGATAGTAAACTTCCACATCGCCGAACCATTCATCTACCTTGGCCTCGCCTGGGGCTATTACCGGCTCCCCCAGCACCACTTGGGTGGCATCTTTAGCTTCAAAATCAAACTGATGCCGGTATAAATAATAGCCATCTGGCATATCCCAACGAACCAACAATTCACCCTGGTCAGTGAGTGAAGTACTGAGAATGAAGGCCTCATCAACCTTTAGAAACACCTCTTGTTGTTGCGCAAAACCACCTTTCTCGAAGTCAAATTCCTGCGCCTGACCTACAACTACGATGCCCAACCACAACGCCAATACCACCAGTGTATTGCGCACATGTGCTGCGTAGGCCCGCATCAATTTATATTTCTCACTATGTTGTTGCACCCAGCTTCTCCAGAGCTCACCAGCTCGTTCACACCACAAAAAATTCGTCGCCATGTCCGTTCACTATGATTGATGACCTATCGCTAACAAAGTTCGCTACAATGACACAAGAGGTTCCCTAGATATCACTTTAAGCGACTATTTGCTGTGACGTTGCGCATTTCATTTCAATTTGCACCATCCTATTTAGTGGTTTGTCTAATGGCAATGACCCTGGCCGCTTGTCAAACCAAAAAACCACCACAGCCGCCAATAGATGCGTCTGCGAGCATCCCTATTGTACCTAAATTAGACGCTGCCCAGCTCACAGATTGGCTAGACCAAGCGGACGTTGCGCTGGCCAACAATCACCTCACTTACCCCAAAGCAGGCAGTGCTTTGGAAATTTACAGACGCATCTTGAATTTGCAGCCCCAACAACAAGATGCGCTTAGAGGATTAGAGCATTTGGTGGAAAACTACATTGAACTGGCCATGCGCGCACTGCGCCGCGATGAATTCGCTACAGCACGTTCCATGTTATCTCGGGCAAGGATAATTTTGCCAAATCACCCCTCAATAGAACCAACCGCTGAGCAAATACGACTGTTAGTTCAAGCGGATCGAGTCAAGCTGACGCTAGCGCAAAATGCTCTGCAAAGACAAGATCCTATGATCGTGAGCAAGCTCACCAAACTGGCTCAAGGCGCACAATCACGAAATTGCCGATTCACTATTGCCGCCAAAAACGACGAACAAGGCCGCTGGGTATACCAAATACTCAGCGCTGTCTTCAATGAAAGCCGTCTGCGCGCCCAAATACGTCTCAGACTTCCAGCATCTGTCGAAAGAATCTGTTTTGTGCCACAACAAGATCAATGAGAAAGGATCCAAGCCCAAGATAGCGATTCTAAGTCGTGACCAGTAAGCTAGAGAGCCCGTGTGACACGCTGAGCACATGAGACTTAACCAGAGGCTCCCTAGCGCTCAAATTTGCATACCAACAGGAGTGTCCAATATGCAGTGGAAATTTTGGCAAAGTTCAGAACCGGTGTATATGGAGGACACAATGCCCAGCAGTGGCGGCAAAATCGGCAAAATAGCCGGCGGCATTATCGCACTCTATATTGCTTTAAGCTTATTTTTAAGTTGGTGGTGGGACTATCAGCCAGACGAATTTAATGTTCGGGACAACGCAACGCTACTGGCACAAACTCCCAATGACACTGAAGTCACCGGCTTCGTTACCACCGCCACATATATTACCGTGGCAGAAACCCTCCTCGACAAGAGAGGAGGCTATCTGAGCAACGATATATTTCCACCCGGCATTTGGATGGACAACGTACCCGAATGGGAATTTGGTGTGCTCACCTTGCTTCGAGACACGGCGCGGGTTTACCGCAATGACTTCTCCAGATCTCAAAGCCAGTCTGTTGAAGATAAAGATTTATCTGAAGCTGAGGGAAAGATCTTTTTCGACAACAGCTCTTGGATCTTACCGCAAACAGAGGACGAGTATCGCGACAGCATCGTGCTGTTCCGCTCCTACTTAGTACGCCTGGCAGACACGGGTCAAACCGATGCACAGTTTTATGCCCGGGCAGACAACCTACAGCAGTGGCTGGCAACGGTTGAAACTCGTCTGGGCAGCTTGTCTCAGCGCCTTAGTTCAAGCGTTGGGAAACGCCAGCTAAACATAGACCTCGCCGGAGACCTCGCTGCCAACCAATCTACGCAGGTACCAGAAGAAACAATTGTAAAGACACCTTGGCTTAACATCGACAACGTTTTCTACGAAACCCGCGGCTTCACCTGGGCGTTGTTGCACATGTTGCATGCATTGGAATACGACTTCGGCGATGTACTTGATAAGAAAAACGCACGGGTCTCACTACAGCAAATCACTCGAGAATTAGAGCCCACACAAGACACGTTGTGGAGCCCAATGGTGCTGAACGGCGATGGTCTAGGTCTCTTAGCTAATCACTCCCTGGTGATGGCATCGCATATATCGCGAGCCAATGCGGCCATCATTGATCTGAGAACACTGTTAATCCAGGGATAGTGAGCGATACAACGCCCAATCTTATTACACTCTTCGAACAACAAATGGGCTGGCACAGGCCGCTCACGCTGGTATCATGTCCGCCGCCTGCGGGTAGGGGCGAAGTGGGTGTACGCCGAAAAGTAAAGGTAGTAGGTAAACGCACCAAGCAGCTAACTAATTATAAAACCGAAAAAGTTGGGGATTTAAGATGGATATAAACCTAATTCCACCAGTTCTTGGTGTCATTGGGCTCGTCGCAGCGGTTGTTATTTACGGCATTGTTAAGAGTTATGACGAAGGCAGCGAAGCACTGCGCAAGATCGCAGATCAAATTCACCTTGGCGCCATGGTGTTCCTGCGTAGGGAATACTCCATGCTGTCCATATTTGCGGCCGTATTACTGGTCCTAATTTACTTTAGCCCGCTAGGCGCCCTCACCGCGGGGGCATTTATAGCTGGCGCATTGTCATCCGCAGCCGCAGGATGGTTTGGGATGTACACTGCTACTAAGGCGAATGTACGCACCACCCATGCCGCCCACACCCAAGGTCAGGCGGCGGCATTATCCGTGGCCTTTTTTGGTGGCTCTATTATGGGTCTCCTGGTGGCTTCACTTGGCTTGCTCGGTCTTGGCTTAGTCTATTATTTTCTAGGCGGCGATCCACACACCGCACACCACATCCATGGTTTTGGAATGGGTGCATCTGTGGTGGCTCTATTTTCTCGTGTCGGCGGTGGTATTTTCACCAAGAGTGCTGATATTGGTGCCGATTTGGTGGGCAAATTGGAACAAGGCATTCCAGAGGATGACCCTCGCAATCCAGGTGTTATCGCAGACAACGTCGGCGATAACGTCGGCGATGTTGCGGGCATGGGATCAGATATTTTCGAATCTTATTGCGGCGCAATGATTGCAACCATTGCGATTGCTTCAACGCTTTCAATTGTTGGCCTAGGTCAGCTAGCGCCAGGGTTAAGTGAAGTAGACGGACGCTCTGCATTGATGTTCGTACCCCTCGCATTAGCCTCTACCGGCTTGATCGCCTCTATTATAGGCATTGGCGTCGTACGCGCCTTTTCAAACGCAAACCCAGCCCTGGCACTGCGCATTGGCATGACCGTCACGCCAGTCATCTTCATTGGTGCAGCCTATTTCATTCTGGAATCCTTGAGCGTATCCACCAACATCTGGTGGTCGGTATTGTTTGGAGCGGCCGGCGGTGTCGTTATCGGCTTAATCACTGAGTACTACACATCATCGACCCCTGTCATTCGCATTGCCGAGGCAGGTCAAACTGGGCCAGCTACCCTGATCATCACTGGGCTAGCAGTAGGTATGCAATCTGTCGTGATCCCTGTATTGACCCTTTGCGCCATCATCTATGTATCAACCAGCCTAGCTGGCTTATATGGTGTGGGTGTGGCTGCGGTAGGCTTACTTGCAACAGTGGGCATGACCATGGCCGTTGATGCCTATGGTCCTATAGCCGACAACGCGGGTGGCATTGCTGAAATGGGTGGTTTAGGCGAAGAAACCCGTGCCATTACAGATTCACTGGATGAGTTAGGCAACACCACAGCAGCTATGGGCAAAGGTTTTGCCATTGGTGCTGCGGCACTGGCTGCACTGGCCATCATTGCTGCATTTGGTGAAACCGTGGCATCTGTATCTGGCAATGAATTCATATTGCATATCGGTGATCCCACGGTACTAATTGGCATGTTTATCGGTGCCTTGGTGCCATTCCTCATCGCCAGCATCACGATGACTGCCGTCGGCGAGGCGGCAATGGACATGATCGAAGAAATCAGACGGCAATTCCGCGAAATACCCGGCCTAATGGAGGGTACCGCCGACCCAGACAATGCCAAGTGTGTTGATATTGCAACCACGGCTGCGTTAAAGAAGATGCTTCTACCCGGCGTAATCGCGGTAGGCATACCAATCGTGGTCGGCTTTGGGATGGGTCCTGAAGCACTCGGCGGCACACTAGGTGGCGCGTTGTTGTCTTGTGTCCTACTCGCTCTAACCATGGCCAATGCCGGTGGCGCTTGGGACAATGCAAAGAAATACGTTGAAAAAGGCAACCTTGGCGGCAAAGGTTCAGATACCCATACTGCTGCAGTTGTGGGCGATACGGTCGGTGACCCTTTCAAAGACACATCGGGTCCAAGCATGAACATACTCATCAACGTGATGGCGATTGTTAGCTTGGTCATCGCGCCTCTTATTGTTTAGACCTCCTATCGGTTTAGAAAGAGGCGCAAAAAGCGTGTAACTGAATGTGAAATGCGTTGGGTTATGTTGAAAAGGGGCTATCTAGCCCCTTTTTAACGCGTGCTGTTTCTGCCTAAATCACCACTTCTGCGGTAACTTCTGTTTCACCAAAATGTTCTTCAACGTCACATACTGTGGCAGACCATTTTTATAACTAGGATAGTCTTCTCCATGGATCAATGGTGCCAAGTATCGTTTCGCCGCCGCAGTGATACCAAACCCATCAGCACTGATGAATTTTTTTGGCATTTTTCGTTCAACATTGGCCACACGTGATAATTTGGCTTCGCCAATTTTCCACCGATAGGGCCGATCACTGACACGAACAATGGTTGGCATCACTGCATTTTTACCTTCCACAGCAAACTCAACTGCGGCCTTACCCAAGGCGTACGCCTGCTCAACATCAATTGCTGAAGCAATATGACGGGCTGCACGCTGCAAATAATCCGCCACGGCCCAATGGTATTTATAGCCGAACTTTGCATGAATCATTGCTGCCACCAAAGGTGCAACACCCCCTAGCTGAGTATGTCCAAAGGCGTCTTTACCACCTGCACTTGCACCTACACTTGCACCTGCACTTGCAAGGAAGCTACCATCTTTATACTGGGCACCCTCTGATACCACAATGACGCAATAGCCTTTGTTATTAACTGTTTGTTGTACTTTCTTTAGAAATTTAGTCTTCTGAAAGGGCACCTCTGGCAACAATATAATATGCGGGGCATCGCCACTTTTTTGTTGGGCTAAGGCCCCTGCCGCTGCTATCCACCCTGCGTGGCGACCCATCACCTCTAGCACAAAAATTTTGGTCGATGTCTCACACATAGACGCTACATCCAGAGCCGCCTCCCGAGTGGAAACCGCAACATATTTCGCCACGGAACCAAACCCAGGACAGCAATCGGTGAAGGGTAGGTCATTGTCTACGGTTTTCGGCACCCCAATACACTGTAGTGAATAGCCAATCTGCGCACTGTACTGGGAGACCTTGTTGGCCGTATCTTGAGAGTCGCCGCCGCCGTTATAGAAAAAGTAGCGGATATTGTGTGCTTTAAATACGTCCAACAGACGCTGATATTGCCTTGGATTGTCTTCGACAGACTGCAACTTATAACGACAAGACCCAAAGGCACCGGCGGGCGTTTGTCGCAAGCCCGCTATGCTCTTGGCTGTTTCTTTACTGGTATCAATCAGCTCCTCTTGCAACGCGCCCAGAATGCCGTTTCTGCCTGCGTATACTTTGCCGATGACATCGGAGTGGGCTCGGGCTGTTTCTATAACACCGCAAGCCGACGCATTGATGACTGCCGTTACGCCTCCTGATTGTGCATAAAATGCATTACCCCGAATCGTATGTGATGCTCGCACTGTACCTTCCTTTGTTGCTAAGACCACTATTGTCGGCGATGGAGGTACTTTCTGCGACTATTTGTGTGCTCATTTGTGCGACAATTTGTCTTTCTTGATCTGAAATGCATCCATGACTCCACTTCTTGTTTTGTTCTGGCGAATCTGTAGTTTGAAGACGGGACCGGAATCCGTTCCAACCAGCGTCTTACTGCTCGCACTCATCATTGTTGCCAACACATTGGTTAGCATTCTTGTTTCAACCGTGATCGCTACTGCAGTTCTGGCGGCAGATCCAGCCCTGCTAGAACAAAACCCAGATCTTGCCGCGCATGATGCTTATTCAACCGCTGTCTTGTTTCAGACCTTGACCCAAGTCATCGTCAGCCAAGCCACAGTTGCGGGTAC
>QIGT01000007.1 GCA_003230835.1 Gammaproteobacteria bacterium | reverse complement strand
TTGGTAGATACAAGTTTGGCAGGCGTTAGCATTGGTCGGCGTCATTTGCCCAGTGGTGCGTCATTTATGAATGGTCCGACCCAAGGCAACGATGTATTCGTACCGCTAGAGCAGGTGATTGGTGGCCAAGCCAGAATTGGTCAGGGGTGGTCGATGCTGGTACAGAGCTTGGCAGCAGGTCGTGCCATATCTCTACCAGCCCTGAGTGTTGCAGGGTCTAAAGTTGCTGCTCATGCCACTGGTGCATATGCGCGTGTTCGTCGTCAATTTAGAATGCCTATCGGATATTTCGAAGGTGTAGAAGAAGTACTGGCACGCTTGGCAGGCAATAGTTATCGAGATGACGCAACCAGGCTGCTGACGTTGAGTGCTTTGCTGTTAGGCGAGCAACCCAGTGTTTTAACGGCGATTGCTAAGGCTTATTTGACCGAAAGCAATCGTCGCGCTATTAATGATGCCATGGATGTGCATGGTGGTAAGGGCATTATGCAGGGTCCGCGGAACTACCTTAATAATTTTTATCAAGCCATACCGATCGGCATAACCGTTGAAGGCGCCAATATTTTAACCAGAAGCATGATTGTGTTTGGTCAAGGGGCTATTCGTGCCCACCCCTTTATACTGCTAGAAATGCGCAGTGCGCAAGCGCAAGACTCTGCTGAGGCTTTGAGTAACTTTGACGCTGCTTTCTTTGGCCACGTGGCTTTCACCGTATCGAATTTTGTGCGCACTTTGTGGATGGGTGTCACGGGCGCGCGATTTGTTGTCGCTCCTATCGATGGCCCTACGGCCCATTATTTTCGGCAACTTACGCGCATGAGTTCGGCCTTTGCATTCATTTCCGATTTGGTGTTGCTTACCTTAGGCGGTAATTTTAAGTTTCGTGAAAAACTCTCGGGCCGGTTGGCAGATGTGTTAGCGCAACTGTATATGGCTTCATCCGTATTGAAGCATTTCGAAGACGCAGGCCGACCCAAGGAAGATTTGCCGCTAGTTAACTGGGCGATGCGTGACAGCCTCTATATTGTGCAAATACAACTGCTCAATGTCATTCGCAATTTCCCCGTTTGGTGGCTGCGACGACCACTAAAGATGATCGTTTTTCCGCTGGGGTTATCTTATCGCGAACCGTCAGATCAATTGGGCAAGCGTGCGGCGCGCGTGTTGTTGTCACCTGGAGCCGCGCGAGATCGGCTGACCAAAGGTATATATGCGGCACAAAGTGGCCCGGGTCTGGGTGAACTAAACATTGCTTTCGCCGCAGTCTGCGAGGCTACTCATGCCTCTCGTCGTCTACGTGCTATTACGCATGAGGAGATCACACCGGCTAACTATGAGTCACTGATCAAAGTAGCCCTGCATGGGGATGAATTTTCAGAAGCCCAAGCAGAGCTGGTACGGCGCGCGCAGATTGCTGTTCGTAAGGTCATTGCCGTAGATGACTTTGCGGCAGATGATTTTGAACCCAAACCAGTTGAAACCGCTTCGCTTGAAACTGTCATGCCAGAACCTCAAGTAGCATCGATTGAGGGCTCGGTAGAGAAAGCAGCCGATGACTTGAAGCGAATTAAAGGTATTGGTCCCAAGATAGCTACTGTATTACGGGTCATGGGCATTCGTGAATTTCAGCAAATAGTGGATTTAACCGCAGATGAAATTCGAACCCTTGAGCAAAACATTGGTTTCAATGGTCGGGTAGGGCGTGAAAATTGGGTTGAGCAGGCGCAGGTGTTGCTCGACAAGGCGGACTAGATAAGAAAGACCACTTGTGATGGCAGAGGTGCCATCACAAGCTTAGCTTGAGCCCCCCTAGTGAGTAACCACTCGTGGCAATTCTTTAGCCTGATCTACCCAACCTGCGACGGTTTTCGCCGAAGGCAGAGAGCGAACCAATTTCTTCGCTTCATTCACTTCTTCCATTTTTGCCGCTAGGTTGTCTGCATTGCGCTGCGCAAGCTCCGGCACAGAATCGACACCAGCAGCTTCTAAAAGCTCCGAGTATTCTCCACCAATGCCGTTAACGCGGCATAGATCGGCATGATTAACAAATTTCAATACCAATGTGTCACTGACACCAGATGCTGCAATGATGGTTTTACGTCCTGCCGCAGTGGCACCCTTCTCTAACAGCTCCTCACAGCTATCGATACCGGCAGATTTGAATTTTTCTTCGTACGCGGGACCAATGCCCTCGATGTTTGTTAGTGCGGTCATGCACCCTCCTAGTTAGTGTTGTTGTTAAAAATTTGGCAGTGTGAAATTTATGAGCTGCGCAAGGCGTCTCGAATTTCTGCGAGTAGCACCTCTTCGTTGCTAGGTGGCGGTGGCGCAGCTGGTTCGGCTTCAGATTCGTCTTTGGCTGTTACCGAATTCATCGCTTTAACCACCATGAAAATGGCGAATGCGATGATCAAGAAATCAACAATGGTCTGTACAAACACGCCGTATTTCAACAGCACGGCCTCTGCTTCTGCGGTTGCTGCACTCAAGGTGATGGCGAGGTCGCGGAAATCGACGCCGCCTAGGATGAGACCAATAGGTGGCATCAGCACGTCTGCCACGAATGACGAGACAATTTTACCAAATGCACCACCAATGACGATGCCCACCGCCATGTCTACAACATTGCCGCGCATAGCAAAGTCTTTAAACTCCGAAATCATGCTCATAGTTTCCCCCCGGGGATCAATCTTATTATTAAATCTTATTGTTAGTTTTAGAGTCCAGGCTACGTCGGCTGGACACGGTCGCACTTATAGCACCGTGGTGTACTTGCTTCAACTCACTGGGAAGCCACAGGTGAAGTGGCTTTGCAGTTACGGTATAGGTTGTAGGTGATGACGCCAAGAGTCAGTAGCTGCACCGGTGCCCACCATGTATGCCACCACGCATGAGTGTTACAGATTGATTCTGAATCTAGTGTTGTTGCTGTAAAGGTGGTAATGACAGGCCAGATTGCTAGCGGGATAAGCAAAACAAAGGGTGCGGCGAGCCATCGCATGATTTGCGCCACTTCTCGTTGCTGCTGGATTGCACTGATCAAGAAGGAAAACCCCAAGGCTATTGGTGCAAAACCGAGTAGTAAACGCCACAATTCGTCACCGTCTGGCCCGCAACCCACTACTCTTAGCGTCGCCAGCCAAATACAATGAGTATACAGTACCATCCATGCAACAAGGCTGCAGCCCAGGCGCAGCAACACTTCTGGGACACTAGCTTGCTTAGCGATGGGAAATTTCCTTAGCCAGAGAAGTTTTACAAATATTTTTCAAAGTGGCTCTGTCTGGATGCGGATGTGATGGCTATTTGCTGTTCTAGTGCGCCCTCACGAGCTGCCAAAAACACGCTTGAGCAATGTCGTGGTGCGTTTGACCGGATCATTTCGAATGGCAGCTTCTTCCTTGGCCAATTCAGCGAACAACGCAGTTTTGGCGTAGCCAAGTACATGCCCCGTTATATTCGCGCTTATTGGTTGTACCAAGGGTAAGCGGTTGTATCTGTCGGTCAAATTTTGCAGGGTTTGCACGGCACCCACCTGGTTCAAGCTTTGATCGATGATGGGTTGCATTTGTTCGGTGAGCTTTGCTGATGTGGTGCGCTCTAAATAACGTGTCGCGGCATCATCGGGGCCGCGGTAGATTTGCATCACGTCGTCAAATGTCATTTGGCGAACAGCCTCCACAAATAAAGACCTAGCCTTAGGTGCTGCTGCTTCTGCTGCGCGGTTGAGGCGAATTTCTAAATCATCAAATACGCTACTTAATCCGAAACGCTGAGCAATTTGCTGGGCTTGGCGTAGTTTGGCCGGTAGCGGGATATGGAATGCAGAGTTCAAATAACCGCCTTCCACACCCAAAGAATCTACCACCCTAGCTGAACCCAAGGTCAGCGCTTCGCGTAAGCCTTGGGCGATTGTAGAGGAAGTTAGAGCGGAGGAATCAGTGGCTGGGTCTAACAAACCAGCAAGATTAGGCAAGGTTTCGCAAGCTGACAAGCACACTGTGATTGTTGTTACTGCGAGCGTTTGGCGAATTTTCCTTGTGGTGGTCATAGAATACCCTTGCATTGTGAGCTTTGTTATTGTTGTTTGCTAACGCTCGATTTGACCGAGATTTGCATGTATTACGGTACCGTTAATCACCGGCGAGGCACTTGCCCATAATAGAGTCTTGGCGATTTCGTCGGGATCAACCAGGCGATCATAGGCACTCATACCAGCAACTCTTTCCATCGCCTCATCTGGCACGTGCGCACGTAACATTTCCGTATCAGTAAAGCCTGGACAGATGCAGGCGGTATGAATTTTTCGACCCGCTAGATCTTGGCAGGTGGCTCGCATCATACCGATCATGGCGTGCTTGGAAGTACTGTAGCTGAACGATCCTGGCACGGCCTTTTCGGCCAGCGTTGAGCCCACGTACAAAATACTAGAGCCAGGTTGCATGTAAGGGATGACGAAGTAGTTCAAGGTGTTTGGAGCGATCACATTGACTTCCATCACCTCGCGTAGTGCGTTGCTGGCGGTTTCAACCGCTGAGTCGTTGCTGAGTTTTGCGGCATTGTGGATGAGTACAATTTCATCTGCCGATTGAACCGCACTGGTCAACTGCGGACCGATATGCTCGATAAAACCAGGCTCTGACAAGTCGCAGTTGATATGAGTGACAGCATCTAGTGGGCATCGCCGCCGAGACAAATTGATGACCTGATAGTCCTGTTTCAAAAAGGCTTCTGCGGTGTGTAGGCCTATACCTGAAGAAGCGCCAGTAATAATGAGACATTTCATGTTGTGTCCTTGGCTGCAAACCACTGTGCTGTTGCCCACTGTCCCTCGCCCGAAGAACACTTGAGCAGCAAATGACTGATGTCCAGGGTACTAATTTCTGGGTTTTTAGTCAGTTCCTGTAGAAAATATTGAGCCAGCTCTTCCACGGTTATATTGCGAATAGGCACTAGCGTGAGGTCTCGTTCTAGGAAAGGAATTCTGTCGTTGTCGAACAGGATGTAGGTGTAGTTTTCATCCTGCTCAACTTTTAAGTGAGGTGAATGGCTAGGCATTAAGACCTGCTCATCCAAACGATCACATAGTTTTTTTAGATTGGTCTTTAGAATGTTGTAGTCGAAAGTTAAACCGTCTTCTTGGATCGCGGCGTGGGCGTCTAGTGTTACCTGGAAATTATGTCCGTGTAAATTTTCTCGTGAAGTTGCACTAAAAATAGTGAAATGAGCGGCGGCGAAATGCAGATACTCTTTGCTTATTTCAATGGTCGTATGAGGTTTGGCGTGTTTTGGTGTGTTCATGCTGGGTTGGCCAAATGGCTACGGCTCCTCTTGAACTCGGTCTAGAATGAGGCCATAAAAATGGTCTTCACCTGACGCGAGAGAAAAATACCAGCCTAGGTGGGAGTTGCACTCGGCACAAGTTGCAATACGCCAAAAGTAGCCCATGAACCAACTATCTGCTGCTTCAGCATTACCGGATATATCACAGCCTAGTGCGTTGGCGAAGCAGCCGACATGAAAGGCTAAGTCGTGAGGATTTATGCAGAAGTGTTCATGCTGGCCATTGACTTGTATTTTTTCACTACCACGCGTGATGACGTGAGAGCATGTGCCACAGAAGATGAAATTTTTGTCATCTGTGGCATTGATCTCTAACATCGACTTCAGGGTCGGATCTAGGGTTGAGGCTGGTGGTGGTTTAATCTCACTCATAGGAGTTATTGGTGACCATTGAGAGTTTTGTAAGCATCTTCGAGCGCGCTGCTCAACGCAAGGGGGGCGAACCTGCACTTGAAGAATTGTTACCCAAGGCGAAGTCTGCCAGGCAACTGATGAAAACTGTAGATTCTGCAATGCTCGCGCAGATGACTAAGTGTGTTTTTCGTTCAGGCTTTGTGTGGAAAATTATTGAAAATAAATGGTCGGGGTTTGAGCAAGCCTTCAACCAGTTTGATGTGACTCGTTGCGCCATGTTGTCCGATGAAGAAATTGAACAGCTACAGAGCAATACAAATATCGTGCGGCACGGTAAAAAAATCCAAAGCGTTCGCGCCAATGCTCAATACCTATTGGAAATTCGCAGTGAACATGGCAGCTACGGCAAGTTTTTAGCCGCTTGGCCGGAAGATGATTTTGTTAAGCTTTGGTCTCATCTGAAAAAACGAGGTGGGCGGTTGGGGGGTCAAACCGGAAGATACTTTCTGCGCTTTATCGGTCGAGACACGCCGATGTTTTCTACAGATGTGGTGCAAGCCCTGGTGAACGCAAAAGTGGTAGAGAAAGCGCCGACCAGTCAAAGGGATCTGCTGGCCACGCAAGCTGCGTTTAACGGCTGGCGCGAGGAAAGTGGTCGCAGTTATTGTCAACTTTCTCGTATCTTAGCCTGCTCCGTTGCGTAAATTCTTTAACCCAAGACGATCAACTCGCTGGACCTATTATGAACGCTAGAACTCGAGATCATGTAGACGGGCTGAAAGCCTCTGGCCAAGCGGTGAGGGCTGCTTTTGATGCCATGGTGAAGGCCACTAAAGCAGGTATGACGACGGCTGAACTGGATGCCATTGGCGCCCAGGTGTTGGCCGAGTATGGGGCGAAATCTGCGCCGCAACTGTACTACGAGTTTCCTGGCGCAACCTGTATCTCTGTGAATGAAGAGGCCGCCCATGGCATTCCTGGAAACCGCACCGTGTGTGACGGTGACATGATTAACATAGACGTGTCGGCTAACCTAGATGGCTATGTGGCGGATATGGGGCAGTCTTTTGTTGTTGGTGCGGGTAATGCTGAGCAATTGCGATTGTGTGCTGCGGTACAACAGGCGGTTCGTGATGCGATTGCAAAAGTGCGATCAGGAAGGTCTTTGAATGTGATTGGCAAGGCGGTGCAACAGGTTGCAGATCGAGAAGGCTATACGATTGTGCAAAACCTTGGAAGCCATGGTGTAGGGCGGAATATTCATGAAGAACCCTCCTATGTTCCCTTCGATAATCCACAGGAAACTCGGACCCTAGACCGCGGCATGGTATTGACCATAGAGCCTTTTTTTACCACTGGTGCAGCTTGGGTCAACGAACAAGACGATGGTTGGACGTTGACGGTACCGCAAGGACAGATGGTTGCCCAATATGAGCATACGCTGATCGTGACTGACAATGGTGCCATTGTGGTCACGGAGTAAGGCCGACATGCAATACCAACTTATAGCAGAGCAAGAGAAATTTAGAAGCGAAGTAGAAGCCTTTCTGCAAACTGAGCTGCCTGGGGAAGTTGCCGACAAAGTACGTTTCGGCGCTTCGGTGAGTAAGGATGAGTTGGGCGCGTGGACAAAAACCCTGAATGCGAAAGGTTGGGCTGCGCCGAACTGGCCGCAGGAATATGGCGGTACCAATTGGAATTTGGTTCAACGTCATATTTTTGATGTTGCTTGTCGCCAAGCCCATGCACCAC
Source organism: Gammaproteobacteria bacterium (assembly GCA_003230835.1). GTDB lineage: Bacteria > Pseudomonadota > Gammaproteobacteria > Pseudomonadales > Azotimanducaceae > UBA4421. The sequence goes on along the minus strand of QIGT01000007.1, from coordinate 9,614 downwards.
AGCTTTCTGGATTCGGCTTTAATATGGTGGGTCCTGCCATCGCGAAGTTTGGCTCATCTGCGCAAAAGGAAGAATTCTTACCTAAAATACGCAATGCAGACTTATGGTTTTGTCAGGGTTATTCCGAACCTCAAGCAGGGTCAGATTTAGCCAGCTTGCGCATGAGTGCGCAACGCGAAGGCGATGAATATGTGGTCAATGGACAAAAAACCTGGACCTCTGCGGCTGAACATGCAGATTGGATATTTTGTTTGGTTCGTACCAACCCACAAGTGCAACAGCAAAAAGGCATCAGTTTTCTATTGATTGATATGCACAGCCCTGGAGTAACCGTTAAGCCGTTGTATGCCTTCAATGGTAAGCGGCTATGGAACGAAGTTTTCTTTGCAGACGTTCGTGTGCCTGTACAACAACGCTTAGGTGAACAAGACCATGGTTGGACCGTGGCAAAGAGCTTGTTAGGGGATGAACGTTTACTGGTTTCTCGTGTGTCAGAAAACAAACGCATTTTATCTTTGCTACGTAGTGCCCTTCAGGCACAAGGTGACCGTGGCATTAGCTTGCCGCAAAGTTTAGCCGATGAAATCGATGCCATCGAAGTTCGTCTGCAAGCGCTCGAAATGACCAGTTTACGAATACTTACCCAAGCCGATGCGGGTGGGCAAGTTGGAGCGGAGCCTTCAATGTTGAAATTAAAGGGCAGCCAGTTGGTGCAAGACCAGGACGAATTGTTGTTTCGTTTGGTAGACTACTTGTCGCTACCGTTAGATCGTGTGGGCGCAGATACAACTGCGCCGGTGGGTCCGAAGTTCTGCGAATATGTTGCAGCGGGTCGTTATCACCACCGTGGCTATACCATTGCTGGCGGCTCATCCGAGGTACAGTACAACATCATTGCCAAACAAGTTCTGGGTTTGTAAGACACAATTTCTAACCCTCGTGGGTGATGCCGAAATCAGCTTTTGCTGCAACTCGACGTATCCAAAATAGCATCAACAGCGGGCCGACAATTTCTACCCACATAAGAGTTGTAACGGCTGTTGAAGGCCAGCCAAGTTGTGCAATAGATAGGAAACGCACACAACCAGAAATGCAGAAAACAACCAAGCTAGCCCGAAGCAATAAAATGTATTTTTCTAGATCAGACGCGGCCAGCCAAAATACCACGGCATAAAGCATGAATGATGCGCCATAGAATCGATTTTGGCTGTCTAGTACCGGGTCTTGTAAGCTTTGAGCAGACAACTGTGCACCCAGCATGCTTTCAGCACTTACCCCAAAGACAATGTGTATTGCTGCAACGATGACAAAGCAGGGGGCGGTGAGTTTTAGTATTAGCGTCAGTGTTTTCATATTGTTCAATTTTGAATGGCTCGTTTTCTAACGAAGACCTCATGTTACTCGAAGTACTGAGTCCATTGTTGTAGAACACTTTGTATGAGACGGGTGTTGGCGCGATAAATGCGCTCGCGACCACTGCTTTGCACCCACAGCAACTCGGCTTTCACAAGGTGAGAGAGATGTCTGCTGGTGGTGGGCCAACTGCAATCGAAACGACTGGCTATCTCACCTGCATTGCATACCCCGCGATAGTGTACGGACAATAAAATTTGCCGGCGAGTGGGGTGGGCTAAGGCGGAAAAAATGTTGTCTGCCAGCTGTATTTCTCGCAGTCCCTTTGCTGTCGATAACTTAGGCATGAGATAACTTAGACGTGAATAACCTCTACGTGGGGGAATTCCATGTTGGGCTTATCGTTACGGTTTTCGCACAGTTGGTCCATTGGCTCCCAAATAGCCATCACCTGGGGGTGTTCGTGGGCGCGATCAACAGCGCCATCCAACCAATCGAATATTTCATAATAGATGGGTTGGCCATTGTCCTGCTCGCAACCTTTGTAGTGTATAGCAGGTGTCGTGGTGACCAGTTCAAGCTCCTGCAATGTTGGCCAATGCCGTTTTAATAGGGCTTCGAATTTTGCTTCGTTACCTGCAGCGACACGGTAATGGCAAATAACTTTATTAGGCATGAGTGTTCTCCTTTGCTTGGCGCGAATCTAGTATTGCGTTTCTACGGTTAGTATATATTTAGCCAATACGCTAAATATATAACCGCGTTGGTGTATTAGCAATATTTAATTAGCGAATTGGCTAACTATATTTGTTAAGGTAAAACCGAAGTGTAGTGTTCGACTTGTGGAAACGGATCATAATAGTGATGCAGTAGAGTTTTCCACTGTTGATACTCAGCAGAACCGCGAAAGCCTTCTGTGTGGTGTTCAAGGGTTTCCCAGCGAGCCAACAATATATATCTGTTGGTGGTTTCAATACAGCGCTGCAGTTCGTGTTCTATGTAGCCAGGCATGCTGGCTATTATGCTTTGAGCTTTAGAGAAATCACTTTCGAAGCGTTCCTCTTCGCCGGGAATAACATCTAAAATGGCTACTTCAAGAATCATTTTACGTTCTTTAATTAGTTTCGGACCAGAAATTGCCTTCCTGGCAATTTCCTCCCGACGGTTTCTTGCAGATAACCTCTGCGCTTTCATTCTGAAAGCGCCAAACCCTACGGATTTTGCCTCAGGCGTCCTGCCTTCGATAGTTCTTGTCCCGAATACTACGTATTCTGGACAAGAACTAACTGATGAGTGTTTTTAAATCTGTTTCGGGGTCGATCAGAACCGCTGGATCCACCTTTTTGCCTATCAGTTGCTTACACACCATGAATTCTCTGGGGCTATTAACGGCGTCTGCAGACACGACTTTTCCGTCTTTGAGATAGAACACCGCAAATTGGTTATCTGCCATGCTGCCGCGCACAACTTGCTCATCACCGTCGGCAGAGAAGCCAACCATCTGTAGTTTCAGCTCGTATTGGTCTGACCAGAACCAAGGCATGGAAGAATATTTTTTGTCTCCACCTAACATGTTTGCCGCACATACCCTTGCTTGTTCCATGGCATTGGGTACAGATTCTAGTCGCAAGCGGCGATCTAGAATGGGGTTGTAGTGATTAGTGCAGTCACCGGCAGCATAGATGTCCGGGTTAGAAGTACGGCAGTGAGCGTCGACTACAATACCGTTGTTGCACTCAAGGCCCGCCTCTTGTGCAAGTTCGATATTCGGAATGATGCCGATACCAACGATGACGAGGTCTGCGGTAAATTCGGTTTCGCCACAGATTACTTTCTGCACCTGGCCGTCACCTGAAAATCCGCTAACTCCAGTGTTGGTGTGAATGTTCACACCGCGCCCTGTATGTAAGTTGTGATAGAACTCTGACATTTGTGGCGTAGTGACCCGTTGCAGTATGCGCTCTTCCATTTCTAGGACATGGACGGTAAGTCCTTGAGTGACGCCAACACTGGCCACTTCTAATCCAACATAACCCCCGCCAACAATAACCAGATTTTTACCCTTGGTCATTTCAGCGCGTATGGCATCCACATCGGCGATGGTGCGCAAGTAGTGAATGCCTTTGAGGTCAGAACCCTCAATGTTAAGAATTCTTGGTCGACTACCGGTGCTCAGAATAAGTTTGTCGTACTCTAGTGTTTCACCATGGTTTAGGCGCACTTGTTTCGTATCGCAATCAATCGCCGTGGCAGTAACGCCAAGTTTCAAAGTAATGTTTTTGTCGGCGTAGAATTTTTCTGGGCGTAAGTAAACCCGATTTAGTTCTTGTTCACCTGCAAGGTATTGTTTTGATAATGGAGGGCGTTGGTAGGGTGGGTGTAGCTCATCACCAATGATTGTTATGGGGCCTGCATATTTTTCTTGTCGCAAACTCGCCGCCACTTGTCCTGCCGCGTGACCTGCACCAATGATCACCATTCCTGCCATGCCTTTGTCTCCTATCGTTGCTACCCAATACAGCTAGTCTACCTTGTCATGGTAAGCTTTTCGTACTGCTTATTTGGGGAGATAGTGTGGCGCAGTTCTTAACCTTGCATGAGATGATCAAACAAGCGCAACAGAACTTAGACCAAGGTGCTTGGGATTACCTCATTGGTGGGTCGGACAGCGAAAGTACTGTGCGCCGCAATCGTGCCGGAGTAGATTCTTGGGTGTTCAAGCCTCGAATTCTTAACGATGTCAGTGTCGTGGATATTGCCACCACTTTGTTGGATGTGCCTTTGCGCATGCCCGTGGTGTTGCCGCCGATTGGTTCTGTGCAAGAATTCGAAGAAGGTGGTGGTGCTAGTGTTGCTGCGGCGGCAAATGAATTTGGTGTGTTACAAATTCTCAGCTCGGTGTGTACGCCGCGGTTTGATGTTTTAGCAAAAATGGTTCCCGGCCCGAGAATTTACCAGCTCTATCTGCTCGGGGATGAAGCGTGGATGGACGATATCATTGCGCAGTGTATTGCTTGTGGGTACACCGGTTTTTGTCTAACAGCAGATACTCAGACCTACTCGCGACGCGAGCGAGACATCCTTAAGCGCTATGTGCCGTTGTCAGGTAGGCAAGCGGGCAGTGGAGACTTTATCGCGCAAGCCAAAATGACTTGGGATACGGTTGCACACATCAAAGAGAAATTCGATATCCCACTCATTGTAAAAGGTGTAGGTGTTGCCGATGATGCTCGTCGGTGCATCGATGCCGGGGTAGATGTTGTTTATGTCAGCAATCATGGTGGCCGGCAACTCGACCATGCACGTGCGTGTATTGATGCATTGCCTGAGGTTGTGGCTGCAGTCGACGGGCGCGCCCCCGTGGTGGTTGATGGCGGCTTCATGCGTGGTGCAGATGTGGTTAAAGCACTGTGCTTAGGCGCAACTGCCGTAGGTCTTGGGCGGTTTGAAGCCTTGGCTATGGCTGCCGGTGGCAAGGACGCACTGCTGGCGGCACTGAGTATCCTAGAACATGAAATAAAGACCACCATGGCGCTTGCAGGCGTGTGCTCATTGAGCCAGCTATCGCCGGAGTTGGTGTATCGAGCGGAACCTCTAGCGTCGCCGAGCCTTTTTAGTGCATTTCCATTATTGGACGAGGGATATTAGGATAAATAGTCGGCTTTAAGAATTTTACTAGGACAGCTTGTTTAAACCTCTCCGTGCATGGTTGTGTTTTGCAATCCTTTTCCTCACCAATTTACCTACACTTGTGCGTTGAATTGCTCTAACTGTTGTTTGGAATATCTCGTGCAAAACTTGAATGTTGATAATGGTAATGCTGTTAACACAGCCGCAAACCATCCTGCACCGCCACATGAACAGATCCGTGTGATTGAAGATCGCGCGAGTGGGTTGAAGGCTGTTATCGCCATTCATTCTACCGCCCTCGGTCCTGCTGCTGGTGGTTGCCGCCGCTGGAAGTATGCGAGCATGCAACAAGCGATAGACGACGCCAAGCGTTTGTCTACAGGCATGACCTATAAGAATGCACTGGCGGGGGTTGGCTTCGGCGGCGGTAAAAGTGTGATTATGGCCGACAGCAACGTTAAACCTACCGCATTGCAGCTGCAAAAATTTGCCAGCTGTTTGAATCAACTCGACGGTCGATATATTACTGCTGAAGACGTGGGTATGGGTGTTGAGCAAATGCTCAGCATGGCCCAGCATACTAAATTTGTTTCCGGTATTGGCATTGGTGGCATCGGTGGTGATCCTTCTCCGAAAACCGCACAGGGCGTATTCATAGGATTGGAAGCGGCTGCGCAATACCAATTTGGGATCGACAGCCTGCAAGGTTTGAGGGTGGTGGTGCAAGGCTTAGGCAACGTCGGGTTTGCTTTGTGTGAAAGGCTTGCTGGGGCTGGCGTGTCATTGTTTGTTTGTGACTTAGACATAAGGCGGGTACGACTCGCTGAACATAAGTTCGGCGCTCAGGCCGTCTCGTTGGAAAGAGTGTTGAGCACCGAGGCTGATATTTTTGTTCCTTGTGCCCTCGGCGGGGTGATTACCGAAGCCGTAGCGGAGACCTTGCCGGTTGCCATGGTAGCGGGTGCTGCAAATAATCAGCTGGCTAATGAAAATAGCGGGAAAATTCTACTCCAGCGTGGGGTTCAATATGTACCCGATTTTGTGCTGAACGCCGGTGGTGTGATCAGTATTGCCCATGAATACCATGTCACAGGTAATGCTGGCGTTGAGGCTGGTTTAGGCGAGAAATGGGTACGTGACCGTATCAGCGAAATTCCACAACGAGCGATTAGCATACTAGAAGTTGCACGCAATACGGGTTGTACGCCAGATGCGGTCGCACGGCGTCAAGCTCTGGAAATTGTCTGCGCAGCTACACAATCTAGGCCACTGCATGCAGCCTAAAATAAAACACGCAGCCCAAAATAAAAGACGCAGCCTAGAATAAAAAGAGAAGGTTCACCTTCTGGGTTAGGAGGTGTCTCTAGGTACTGGCATCGGAAAGGGAGTTACTTTCTGACCTTTGGCATCAGAGATCTTTGCTGTGCCTTCTTTCTCGACCTCATCTATGCGCACGACACAATGCATAGGTATAAATGAGCGTTGTACCCCTTCAAATTCATTTCGCAGTCGTTCTTCGGATGGATCGATGAGTACCGCAGAGCGGTTGCCGAAGGTGTAGTCTTCTATTTCTACAAAGCCGTAGAGTTCACTCTGGTAGATATTGTGGGCGTACACCTCGTACACCTGCCCTTGGTTGTGAAACAGAACGCGGTAGATGTGTTTACGCTGGTTTTTATCGCTCATAATGCTGCTGTTGTCGTTCTCCAGGGCAATGTGGGGCCATTTTGACAGGTTTCAAGGGATGAAAGTAGGAAAATGTGTTTACAAGCTTCCCTTTTGCAAAACAGGTGAGTTGCTTATAATGCGCAATTTGTAGTTCCCAGTATCAACAGCATGCCGAAAAAGCTATTCGTGAAAACCCATGGTTGCCAGATGAATGAGTACGATTCTGCGCGCATGGCCGATGCGCTTTGTGTCGATAATGAATACGAACGGGTAGACGACGAAAATGATGCAGACGTGATTCTCCTCAATACTTGCTCTATTCGTGAGAAGGCGCAAGAAAAAGTCTTCCATCAGCTTGGTCGTTGGCAAGCCCTTAAACAGGCGAAGCCTGATTTAGTTATTGGTGTGGGTGGTTGTGTGGCCAGCCAGGAAGGTGCCGCCATTCGCAAACGAGCACCCTTCGTCGATATCGTGTTTGGTCCGCAAACCATTCATCGGCTGCCTAAAATGGTGCGCGGTACTGCGTTAAAAAAATTACCAGTAATCGATGTTACGTTTCCAGAAATAGAAAAGTTTGACCAGTTGCCTACGCCGAAGGTTGATGGTCCAGCCGCCTATGTCTCCATTATGGAGGGCTGCAGTAAGTACTGTTCCTTTTGTGTTGTACCTTATACGCGTGGCGAAGAAGTCAATCGTTCGGTAGATTCTGTGATGCGTGAAGTGATCTCGTTGGTCGAGCAAGGGGTGAAGGAGATTCACCTTTTGGGTCAAAATGTTAACTCTTATCGTGGGCTAATAGAGGGGGATACGGCTGATCTGGCTGAGCTCATACACTACGTTGCTTCAGTAGATGGGGTAGAACGAATTCGTTTCACCACATCACATCCGTTAGATTTTTCTGATTCCTTGATTGAAGCTTATGCCAATGTCCCCGAGCTAGTAGATCACCTTCACTTGCCTGTTCAGTCAGGGTCGGATGCGATTTTACAGGCGATGAAGAGGGGCCACAGCGCAGATGATTATCGAGATAGAATCGCGCGACTAAGAGAAGTTCGCCCCAAAATCAGTTTGTCGTCGGATTTTATTATCGGTTTTCCTGGTGAAAGCGATGCAGACTTTGCTGATACCATGGCCTTAATTGATGAGATAGGTTTCGACCTTTCCTTTAGTTTTATCTATAGCCCCCGGCCAGGAACTCCGGCTGCAGCGCTAGTGGATGAAACACCCATGCAGGTGAAGAAGCAGCGGTTAAAAGATTTGCAGGAAAAAATACGTCTGCAAGCTGCACAGATCGCGCAAGATATGGTGGGTACTCGCCAACGTGTGTTGGTTACGCGCGCGGCTAAAAAAGGTGGCGGCGAAATTGCTGGTCGCACAGAAAACAACCGTGTGGTTAATTTTCTCGGTGGGGTTGAACTTATCGGTGGGTTTGCTGAAGTGTTAATTACCGAGGCTTTGCCAAATTCCTTACGAGGCTCTCTCGTTTAAGTTGGCTGGTTTAGGTTTTCGCCTTAATTTGACACATGGAATGGTAAGCATATGCTGCGCTGTCTTGAGCCCATAACCACAAGGTGCATTTTTGCAACAACCATCTGACTCGTCAAATGACGAAGCCCGGGTCATCGCCCTAACCCGTAGGGTGTTACTAGAACCCAACGACACAAAACGTCTCGCTGCGTTATGTGGTCCGCTTGATCAAAACTTAAAACACTTGGAAAAACGTTTGTCTGTGCACATACGCAATCGAGGCAATGAATTTCAGGTCAGTGGTCCTGAAGTGCGTGTGGAGGCGGCCGCAGCACTGTTGCACCAACTGTACCGTGAAACCTATGAACGGGAATCCATAGAGCCAGAGTTTGTCCACTTATATTTGCAAGAAGCGGGGCTAGAGTCACTCTTAAAGTTGTCATCGAAAGATGAGCAAGGTTCTTCGCCTGGGAAACAGGGTGGACTGAAAGAAAGCGGGACCGACGAGGCTAGCGGTGCGGTGGTGATTCGAACTTATAAAAAACCGGTGAAACCTCGGGGCAATAACCAGTTGGCTTATTGTCACGCCATTCGAACATTTGATATCAGTTTTGGCATTGGTCCAGCAGGGACCGGTAAAACATTTCTCGCAGTGGCCGGTGCTGTGGAAGCATTAGAATCGCAGCAGGTGTCGAGAATTCTATTGGTTAGACCCGCAGTAGAAGCGGGGGAAAAATTGGGGTTTTTACCTGGAGATTTAGCACAAAAAATCGACCCCTATTTACGCCCCTTGTACGATGCGTTGTACGAAATGATGGGTATCGAGCGCGTCACGAAGTTTATTGAACGAAACATCATCGAAGTGGCGCCACTTGCCTATATGCGAGGACGCACATTAAACAACGCATTCATCATCTTGGATGAAAGTCAAAATACGACCATCGCACAAATGAAAATGTTCCTGACCCGAATTGGTTTTGGTTCCACCGCGGTGATCACTGGCGACATCACTCAAATCGATTTGCCTAGAGGGGAAGGCTCAGGGTTGGTCAACGTGAGGAATGTTCTGCGCGGTGTCGATGGCATCAGTTTCACTCACTTTGGTTCAACTGATGTGGTTCGCCACCCCCTGGTGCAGAAAATAGTTGATGCCTATGCGACAGCAGAGAGTGCCGGAGATTCGAATACTGAGCGTGATGCAGGTTAGCCAAAGTGTCCGTTGAGATGGTCATCGATGACTCAATCATGCTGCCAAGTTTTGTCAGCCAAGATTTTTTTGACAGACCACTGCGTGTCGTTACTGAGCTGCTCGATGATCCGCGTTTGCAAGGTGATCTCTGTGTTCGTCTATGCAGTGTTGAGACATCTCAAGCACTTAACAAGAGGTATAGAAATTCAGATAAAGCCACTAACGTGCTCAGTTTTACTGCAGATATAGAGACGCCCGAGGCCAAAATACTGGGTGATTTGGCCATCTGCTGGTGCGTAGTTGAAGA